>JAOUJR010000071.1 GCA_029883145.1 Nitrospirota bacterium | reverse complement strand
ACAATTACCTTCTTGCCTGTGGAAGTTATGTAGAATTAAATCCTGTGAGGGCAAAGGCAGTGGAAGCCCCCAGGGATTATAGATTGAGTAGCTATAATGTCTATGCATATGGAAAGAAGGATGAATTAGTAGATGAACATCCAATCTACAAACAACTATCAAAAGATCAAACAGAACGGAGGAAGAGATACAGGGAATTTGTAAGGGAGATGCTAAGAGAGAGGAAGGCGATGAAAGGGGATATGGATAAAAGGACAATATATGGTAGCAAAGATTTTACAGATAAAGTAAGAGATAGCTATGGTATAGATGAAGTGGTAAGGCCAAAAGGAAGGCCAAAAAAAAATAAGAATGGTAATAAATAGAACCGTCCCATTAAATTGTCCCCATTAAATTTCGTTAAATTTTAAATTTTGATCGGAAATTCCTACAAGAACCGTCTTCTTGTAGTTGTACATACAGAAAGAGAAGATAGAATCAGGATAATAAGCGCAAGAAAGGCAACAAAGAAGGAAAGGAAACAGTATGAAGAGAATGCCAAAAGATAAAGACATGCTCGAAGAATATGATTTCAGCAAAGGCATTCGGGGGAAATATGCTAAAAGATATGTAGAAGGGACGAATGTTGTTGTCATTGAACCCGATGTTGCAAAGTTTTTCCCTGATCATGACGCTGTAAATCAGGCTTTGAGATCGTTGTCTAAAATTATTAAAAGGCAGAAAAGGTCTGCATAACACTTATAAGGCCCCGCTCTGTCAAGAGAAAAAGTAAAAGAGCTTGGGGTCAAACCTAAACTATACACTTTGCAAGCAGCACATAAAGTTGTTGAATTCAAGCTCGATTATTGAATTTCAAAAGAAAGAGATAGGGGCCTAACGAATCATACCTTTAGCCGACACTGCATTTAAAAAAGTAAAAATGATAAAATATAGCCATGAAATGTACACAATACTTTTCATTTATCAGACAGCGTCCAGATAGGGAAATTATTAAAGAGGAGTGGATATTGGATACCATCAAAAAACCTATGAAAACAGAGCTTCAGACAGACGGAAGAATAAGGAAATGGCGTTATATCGAGGAAATGGGCAAATATCTCAGGGTTATCCTTTTGGAAGACGGAGAAACCGTTCATAATGCTTTCTTTGATAGAAACTTTAAGGAGGAAGAAAAATGAAAATTCGGTATTTCTCAGACACAGATACAGCGTTGATTGAATTTTCAAATGTTCCTGTCGTTGAAACAAAAGAAATATCAGAAAACCTCTACATCGACCTGGATGAAAAGGGCAATCTTGTAAACATGACTATTGAACATGCGAAGGAAAAAGCAGGTATTTCAGAAGTATCTTTTCTACAAATGGAAAAAACAAATGCCTAACGAATCACTTGTGCGGATGGCTGATAGCCGCCGCACAGTTCAGGCGTTACTTCACCTTCAAAACTGCGAGAAAAGCCTCCTGTGGCAATTCGACCTTTCCGACCTGTTTCATTCTTTTCTTGCCTTCTTTCTGTTTTTCGAGCAGTTTTCTCTTCCGTGTTATATCGCCACCATAACACTTGGCAATGACATCCTTCCTGAGTGCTCTTACGCTTTCCCTCGCTATAATTTTATTGCCGATTGCAGCCTGTATTAAAACCTCAAACATCTGTCTCGGTATAATTTCTTTGAGTTTTTCTGTCAGCTCGCGGCCTTTATAATAAGCCTTGTCTTTATGAACGATCAGAGAAAGCGCATCAACAACTTCTCCATTCAGGAGTATGTTGAGTTTCACAAGGTCTGATTCCCTGTATCCGAGAAACTCGTAGTCCATCGAAGCATAGCCTTTTGAGAGAGATTTTAATCTGTCATAAAAGTCCCAGAGTATCTCATTGAGGGGAAGTTCGTACTCAACCTTTATCCTGTCTTTTCCAATGAAAGAAAAACTTTTTTGTACGCCTCTTTTTTCCTGACACAGATCAAGAATGGGACCTATAAAATCCTTGGGTGCAAAGATAGTCGCAACTACAAAGGGTTCTTCTATAGTCTCATATTTTTCAGGCAGCAGTGAAGGGTTTTCAAGATAGAGAATTTCTCTGTTTGTTTTTGTGACCCTGTACACAACTGTTGGTGCAGTACTTAAAAGTGACAGGCTGAATTCCCGTTCAAGCCTTTCCTTTATAATCTCCATATGGAGCAGTCCCAAGAAACCGCACCTGAATCCAAAACCGAGTGCTAAAGATGTCTCTGGCTCATAAATGAAAGAAGAATCATTAAGTCTTAACTTATTGAGGGCATCCCTTAGATTTTCATAGTGATGTGGCGTTGTTGGATAGAGGCCGCAGAAGACCATTGGTTTTATATCTTTATAGCCCGGACAAGGCTCTTGAGCGGAGTTATCCGCATCAGTTATCGTGTCGCCTATTTTTGTATCAGTAACACTTTTAATGCTTGCTATTATATAGCCGACTTCTCCTGAGGAAAGGCTCTCAACAGGCTCCATTTTGGGTGAAAAAATTCCTACCTGGGATACTTCAAACACACTTCCTGTTGCCATCGGTTTGATTTTTTTTCCTGCTTTTACCTTCCCGTCAAATACTCTCACAAGAACAATCACGCCCTGATAATTATCGAACCATGAGTCAAAAATCAAAGCCTTCAAAGGCTTATTATCATCTCCTCCTGGAGAAGGAATCTTTGTTACTATCATCTCAAGAATTTCTTTAGTGCCTATTCCTTCCTTTGCGCTGGCAAGGATGGCATCAGAGCAATCAATCCCGATTGCATCTTCTATCTGTTCTTTTGTTTTTTCAGGATAGGCACTTGGCAAATCTATCTTGTTTATCACAGGGATGATTTCAAGATTATGCTCTATTGCGAGGTAAGCATTTGCGAGTGTCTGTGCCTCAACGCCCTGTGATGCGTCAACCACAAGGAGTGCTCCTTCGCAAGAGGCAAGACTTCTTGAGACCTCATAGGAGAAGTCAACATGTCCCGGAGTATCTATAAGGTTAAGGATGTAATCTTTACCGTCATCTGCTTTATAGAGAAGCCTTACTGCATGTGCCTTGATGGTAATGCCTCTCTCTCTCTCGAGGTCCATTGAATCCAGAACCTGCTCAGTCATCTCCTTTGCACTCAAGGCACCAGTATACTCAAGGAGTCTGTCTGCAAGTGTAGACTTCCCATGGTCTATATGAGCGATGATGGAAAAATTACGTATATTTTTGGGCATATTCTATAAAGCCATACTTAATAATTTCAATGAAAGATGATAGAGTATATCCAGTTAGCCGCAGGTGTGGATTTAACCCTCAAAGCCTTCCTGTTTGAAATGCTCATCAAGAGCAAGGTATTTTTTGATGTTATATTTCCGCATTACAATAAAACTGATACAATCGGTAAAGCTATATTCCTTATCCACACGCACAGAAAACAGCGCCCATGCTTCTTTCTCATCAGTTTGCGTAACCCAAATCTTTTCGATTTGAGGAGAGTTAAGAAGAACGTTACCTACAAAAACTGCTGTTTTATGACCGAGACGTGAGATAATCAGAGTGATAATTTCATCAAATATATAATTTGTAATGACAAGTTTACCCTTGAAATTACCCAAAAAACTCTTTATCGCTTTATGATCAGGATCTTTAAGGTTGATATAAGCATAGATTGCACTTGTATCGAAGAAAATTTTTTCTCTCATTTCTTCTTGTAGAGCCACCTGTCATGGTTTCTACCATAAGCCTCCTGGTCTTCTGCGATTCCTGCTATTGATGAAAGGGAAAAGGCGCCGGTCTTTGCCGCATAACTGTCTATTATCTCCCTCAGTATTTGAGAGATACTTTTGTTTCCCTGCTCTGAGAGCTTTTTCAGGAACTGATAATGTTTTTCTTCAAACATAACTTGTGTCCTGTGCATTACATCATCTCCTATAACATCATATCTCAATGTGTAATAAAAAATCAAGTGGTTATGTCTTTATGAAAGCACCCAGAAATTAGGCCTGAGGATAGAAATAAGAGGGAGGAGATGTCCGTTCAAGGACATCTCCTCAAAAACCACAGTGAGCCTAAATTTTGGATGCTTCCATTGTTTTTATAATATGGTGATATTATCCAGTTATTTCGAAAAATGATATAATATTTTTATGAAAGAGGCAATGTTTTATGAGAAACGTGATGAGAAGGAAGTGCAGTGCTTCCTCTGTGCACATCACTGTATAATCAAGGAGGGGAAAAGAGGCATCTGTTTTGTGCGTGAAAACAGAGAGGGCACGTTATATAGCCTCGTCTATGGCAAGGTTATCTCCTTCAACATTGACCCTATCGAGAAGAAGCCTCTCTTTCACTTCCTTCCAGGTTCAACCTCCATTTCTATTGCAACTGTGGGGTGTAATTTCCACTGTTTACATTGCCAGAATTTTGAGATAGCACAGTATCCAAAGGAACATGGAGGTGACATCCCCGGACAGATTGTTTCACCTGAAGATATAGTAAAGGCAGCGGAACAGAATGGATGCAAAAGCATTTCTTATACCTATACCGAACCGACCATATTCTTCGAGTTTGCTTATGATTGTGCAAGGCTTGCACATGAAAAAGGGATAAAGAATGTCTTTGTGAGTAATGGATATACAGGCCCTGAGGCAACAAGAGCTATTGCTCCTTATCTTGACGGGAACAATATAGACCTGAAAGGCAATGCGGATCACTATAAGAAGATGTGTGGTGGGAGACTCGAACCTGTACAGGAGACAATAAAGCTTATGAAGGAACTCGGGGTGTGGGTTGAGGTCACCACGCTCATCATTCCTGACCATAATGATTCTGAGGAAGACCTGAGGAATATTGCAGAGTTTATAAATTCTGTTGATCCTTTCATGCCCTGGCATGTGTCACAGTTTTATCCAACCTATAAATTAACTGATAAACCGAGAACACCTGTGAAGACTTTGCGAAGGGCAAGAGAGATCGGTTTTGAGGCGGGCCTTAACCATGTGTATGAAGGCAATGTGCCAGGAGAGGGCGGAGAGAACACTTACTGTCCGTCTTGTAAAGAACTTCTTATCAAACGATTTGGTTTCAGCATTATCGAAAACAGAATTAAGGATGGAAGATGCTCAAAATGTGCTACAGAGATTAAAGGGGTGTGGAAATAATCAGGGTTCACGCATCATTATGATTGCGTCTTCCCTTGGTGAGGTGTAGTAGTTCCTTCTCACACCAACTTCCTTAAACCCGAGACGTGCATAAAAATTTCTGGCAACAAGATTTGAGACCCTGACTTCGAGGTATATGAACCTGCAACCTTTCCCTTCTAATTCATCAAGAACTTCTTTTACCAGCTTCGTTGCAATACCGCACCTTCTGAAGTCAGGATGGACTGCAAGGTTCAGGATATGGCTTTCATCGATTATATGGTGTGCACATATGTAGCCGATTACATTATCTTCAATAACAGCAACTTTTGTTATGGAGTATTGATTGCGGAGTTCGTGAATAAAGGAGTCTATTGACCAGGGAATGGTGAATGATATGTGTTCAATCTCTAAGACCGCAGGGAGGTCAGGCTCATTCATGTCTCGTATAAATACCTCAGCCATCCCTTTTTATCTCAGCCTCTGATCTCCTTATGTAAAACGGAACAAGGCTTATGGGCTCAGAAAAATTCCCTTCTCTTGCTTTCTGTAATCCAAGGAAGGCTACATTCGCAGGAGAAGGTATTATTTTCTCATGGGGTGCAATGATAGCCTTTCCACCCATGCCCTCAATTATTTTATCTCTGTAAAGAAGTGAGCCTTCGCCTGTAAAGATGACAAATTCATTTGTAAGAAGTTTCACATTTCCTAAAAACTCTTTTACTTTTGTCGAAACCTCATCGATTAATCTTACAAAACCATTATTATCCCATTTAAACAATGCAGCATAGATTTCTTTTTTTCTCGCATCGAGCATGGTGCATACAGGATATCTGGAATAAGAGAAATTCCAGGCAAGAGCCTCAAGGGTTGGCACAGAAACGATAGGTTTTCCTGTTGCATAAGAAAAACCTTTTATAGTACTTAACCCGATTCTCAGTCCAGTGAAAGAGCCGGGGCCGATAGCTACTGCAAAAACATCCATATCAGACAGAGTGAGCCCTGCCTGTCTGAGGATATGATCTATTTCTGTCATGAGTCTTTCTGAATGTGTTGATTTCACATTAAGTCTCACCTCGGCAATCAGACCCAGTGAATCATCAGTAATCGCGATGCCCCCAAGCATTGTTGATGTATCTATTGCAAGGATTTTCATCATTAAAAGCCTAATATATCATTGTCTGTTTTTCAAGTATGTTACATAAAAGATGGCCGATGTCAGTATGCAGATTATGGCTGAGATTGTGACGGCAGTTGTTGTTCCAACAGCATCAGCTACTATACCGATGAGCGAATTACCTATGGGTGCGATGCCTAAAAACACAAGCGTATAGACACTCATTACCCTGCCTCTCAGGCTGTCAGGCACAGACAGTTGTATAAAGCTATTTGCAGTTGCAAAGAAACTCATTATGCCCCATCCTGCGCATACTAAAGTCACCATCGAGAGATAAAAATCTTTTGATAATGAAAAGACAAGAAGTGAGAATGAAAAACAGAGAGCTGATAAAGACATGAATTTCACTTTCTCTTTTAAATCGCCTCTATATGCGAGGAACAGTGCTGCTGATAAGGCACCTGCCCCTGCAGCACCGACAAGGAATCCAAACCCGTCAGGACCTGCATGTAAAACCTCTACCGCGAATACAGGAAGAAAGGTTATATAGGTAAGACCTATGAGACTGAAGGCAGCAATGATGAGTATAATCCTGTATATCTCTGGTGTACCTTTTATAAACTGTATACCCTCCAGAAGCTCTCTTTTGAGCCCTTTTGGCTCTCCTTTTATATCGCCCTTTGTCTTCATCTTTGAAAGTGCGATGATTGTTGCAAAAAAGCTTAATGCATTAAGATAAAAACATGCGGGGAGACTAATATACGCAATGGTGATACCTGCGATAACCGGCCCAATCATACGCGCACCATGGAATGCAGCTGAATTCAATGCAATCGCATTGAGAAGATGTCCTTTTCCTACAAGCTCAATAAAAAAAGCCTGCCTTGCAGGTATGTCAAAGGCATTGACAGTTCCGAGCATGGCTACTAACAGGGCAACCTGCCATACAGTAATTACATTCATATCTGTGAGGATACCAAGAAGAAAAGCGGGCATAATTGAGAGGGCCTGGGTTATTAAAAGAAGGCTCCTCTTTCTGAGTCTGTCTGCTGCAATGCCGCCAAAAAGGGTAAATAAAAGTATTGGAAGCGTTCCTGCAGCCGCAACCAGACCGAGATAAAATGGTGATTTTGTGAGGCTGTAGACAAGCCACCCCTGCGCAACAGACTGCATCCATGTGCCTGACAGGGAAATGAGCTGGCCGAACCAGAAGAGTCTGAAGTCCCTGTAATATAAAGCTGGAAATCTTTCTGTATTTGCCATTTATTTATTTTAACTAAATATGAAGTTTAATTTTCGCAGGAGGTATTAATTGAGAAAAAGGGAATAGATGGCTCTAACTCGCTGACAATTTCGAAAAATCTGCAAGTACCGAAACTGTTCTCCATATCTCTTTGAGCAATACCAGCCTGTTCTGTTTTATCTCTTCCCTCTTGTCCATCACCAGGACATGGTCGAAGAAATGGTTGATCGGGCCAGTGAGTGAAGAAAAAAGCTTGATTATATCATGGTACTTTTTATCCTCAAGGAGACCTGTGAGAACATACTTGACAGAATCAAGATTTTCTTTAAGCATCCTCTCAGATTCCTCTATCAGGAGGTCTGTCCTTAATTCAGGGAGTTCTGCTTCAGGGATTATATTATGGACGCGTTTTATTGCGAGCAGAAAATCATTATACTCTTTGTCCTCCTTAAACTTCTGGAGAGTATCGAGCCTTTCCTTTGTATCATTTAGTTGGATGTCAAGAGAAAGAGCGAGGATTGACAGTATAAGGTCAAGACTATAGCCCTGTTCTGAAAACACAGGTTCAAATCTCTGTTCAAAAAATTGAAGCATGTTTGCCTTCACTGCACTTGAATTATTTATGTCTGAAAAGTTTTCTAATGCGTTATCAATGATTTCTGTTAAAGTGATG
This sequence comes from Nitrospirota bacterium, assembly GCA_029883145.1. GTDB lineage: Bacteria > Nitrospirota > Thermodesulfovibrionia > Thermodesulfovibrionales > SM23-35 > VGWZ01. The sequence continues at coordinate 142 of JAOUJR010000071.1, read as the reverse complement.
GTGTAGCCTTTGTCTAATAGTATCGCAATAATTCCAAGTGCCTGTCTTCTCAAGGCGAATGGATCTTCTGACCCTGTAGGAATAAGCCCTAACGAGAAGAAAGCAGATACATTGTCTATCTTGTCAGCTATGCTGAGAAGGG
>JAOUJR010000427.1 GCA_029883145.1 Nitrospirota bacterium | reverse complement strand
GTGAGCGCAGCTATAATAGTTTGAATGATTTGGAAAAGAAAGTTTCAAAGCAAGCTAATCCTTCCGCGAGTATCTGGTTACATGACTATTGTTCAGCTTTGAGTGAGATGGTAACCGAGCAGTGTAATATTTCCAGAAAAGTCATTAAATATAACGATTATTGTCCGGTGCGGTTTAGGAAATAAATTTCTTAAACTCCCTCTGCCCTTTAGGGAGAGGGTTGGGGAGAGGGAATTAAAAATAGATAATTTTTCACTAAGCTCGGCAATCTCCTGAAGCGGTAGCGGATTACGGGTTGCGAGTTGCGAGTAAAATAGTACCCAGAACCTATCGAAGGGCGTCATTCCTGTGAACAAGGTGAATTGCGAAGCAAGAGAGGGCAGCCTGGGCTGAACAGGAATCCATTTTTTGTATGCTGCTGGTGAGGAACGAACCGCATCTTTTCTGCTATCCAAAGAAAAAATGGCGGATGATGCTTAGCTTATCCGCCCTACGGGGCTGGCGAAGGTTGCCTTAGGTTACAATTAATAATGAACACCGTTCTTCGCATCCTCGTAACTTCTAATAAACGGTCGATATGTATTTTCAAATATTGATTTTGCTCTTCTGCCTAATAAATCTTCTCTGTCACTGTATTTTTTAGCCATTGTTAGACCTGATTGTTTATCAATTGAATAAATACTTTCTAGAGCGTCAGAACGAAAATAATCAATTTCGTTTTCATCTTCCAATATAGAAGTTAGCATTGGCAATGCTTCATTTATTTTCTCATTACCTAAATAACCGATAGCGTATCGCCTTTTATCCATGTTTTTATCTTTTATTTCTTCTATCACTCTTTGTTTCACTATATCTGAGTTTACTATTAATGGATCCATTAACATATCTTCAGCTCGATTCTTCGCTTCGTAAAAATCATTCATCACCTCATCGGCTGTAGAGTGTTTTTGTGTGAAGTTACTATCGTTACATCCAGTCAGTAGACCCAGAGAAAACAATAGAAAATAGTATTTCACAAGTGAAGTTTCTTTCATTAGTTGTCTACTAACAGTTTTCATGCAGTAATCAAACCCACTTTGCTAACCATTCTTTTTAAAGAACAATTTTTTGACTATCAGAAACAATAAAACAGCCACAAATATTTTGCCAGCAAGAGAACCTGTTTGATAGGCATCGCTATTTTGATTTACGGCTGCTGTTGCATCAAAAGCAAATAAGGGTAATAGAATTAATAATGACCATGTTTTTTTCATTTTGTTTATTCTTTGTTTTTTTTCATTGCTTCACTTAATTCATCTACTTCTTTCTTTACTCTTTTCCTACAATCTTCTCTTAGATCAACACGTATTTGTTCGCAACGTTCAGTTGGAGAAAGGTTGTTTATTTCGTTTAGATTTGAAATCATCTTTAATATTTCAACCTGACAACCAGCCAGAAAAACAATCAATATTAAATATGTTAGCTTTATATTATTCATCATTATTTCTACCTAAATGTCTCATTGAACTACCTTAAGAAAACAGACCGCAGAAAGTTTACAACTTACTTAACCAATATAACAGTTATTATATCCACTCAGCCACAGTTACTTTCTGCTAACCAAAGAATAAATGGCGGATGACGCTAAGCTTATCCGCCCTACGGAGCTATACAACCTTCCTTTCCTTTAATTTCGCAATACAATAAAAAATTGTAAAGTAATAAAACATAAAACCCAAAACAGTTATTATATTATTCGGATAGAAGTAAGCAAAAGTATATCCCATGAATGAACTTTGGGAATTAATTTCAGGTATCATGAATAGGGGAAAGGCTATTAGTGCAGAATAAAGTTGTGCAATGGGTATAAAAAAGAGAATCATAGTAATTATGAATCGTTTTTTTACTTCATCCCATCCTTTTTGTGAAAGTTCTAACATCATTGGTTTTCCTTTCTATTTTTATACGTCATTTTATTTGAAGAGATACTACTTTCTTTAATTTGTTCGAGTTATAACAGTCCCATGAATATGGGAACTGAGTTTTTGCATTCCCCTTTTCTCAATAATGACAGTATTTTTTCTTCTACA
>JAOUJR010000069.1 GCA_029883145.1 Nitrospirota bacterium | reverse complement strand
TGAAGAGGAACTTGATATCACAAGGAGAGATGTTTTATATAACGCCGTGAATACTGCACTGCCAAATTTAGTCATTAACTGTGCTGCCTATACTAACGTAGATAAGGCAGAGGAGGAAAAGGAAAAAGCATTTTTAATTAATGGAACCAGCGTGCAGAATCTTGCCCTAACCTGTGCTGACGCGGGTATCCCTCTCTGCCATATAAGCACCGATTATGTATTCGACGGCGAAACCAATAAACCCTATACACCCTTTGACAATACTAATCCCATAAATACGTATGGTGAATCAAAACTCGCAGGTGAGAAATACATCCAGTGGATCCTCAATAAATTCTATATCATAAGGACAAGCTGGCTCTATGGGATACGGGGAAGTAATTTTGTCCTGACTATTCTCAGGCTTGCAAAGGAAAGGTCAGCTATAAGGGTTGTCCATGACCAGATTGGCTCTCCCACATCAACGGTTACCTTATCAAATGGTATAAAAAAAGTTATAGAAAGCGGTGCTTATGGAATTTATCATATCACCAACGAGACAGACAAAGGGATAAGCTGGTTTGACTTCGCAAAGGAGATTATCAGAATTTCAGGACTTAAAACCGAGATAATTCCTATACCAGCTGAAGAATATCCAAGACCCGCAAAAAGGCCGAGATATTCTGTACTCGATATGGAGATAACAAGGCTCGCTGTAGGGTATAGACCGGTTCAATGGAAGGATGCATTAAAAGATTCCCTTGTGATTGAAAGAGCAATTTTTTAATGAGACGATTGCAATAACCTCTTTAAAACGCTCCTCTATCATGTTTTTTTAAAAAAAGTGAACCAGCTGCACCGAAAAGAGAGACTGCTGTGGAGAGCATAAATGCATAAGTAAATGTCCCTGTTGTGTCCTTCAGCCATCCGCCGATTACCGGACCAAATGCCTGACCTATCCCGAAAAAGAGGGTGATGAAACCAAGGCCAGCAGGAGCAAGTTTCCCGCCCACAGCGTCCCCTGATGCCGCAGCCATGATCGTCGGTACGGAAAAGGAAGCAATGCCAAATACAAAAGCAGATACATAAAATCCTGCGTGATCTTTCCAGAGAGCAAAAAGGATGTAAGAGATGGCAAGGGTTATATAAGAAATTACCAAGCCATATCTTCTTCCGAGTACATCAGAAATCCATCCAAAGATGACCCCGCAGAAGATACTCACAAACCCGAGGAAGGCAAATATCCTCCCGGCTGTAATAGAAGACACTCCCATCTCTTTGGTAAGAAAGGCAATAAAAAATGTGAGGTATATAATGTATGAGAATCCGAACATGAAATAAACAAAGCCGAGTTTCCATATTTCTGTTTCCGCAACAACATCTTTAAATGCTGAAGAAAGCGTAACCTTCTTATCTTCTTTTTGTTCCTGCTCACCGCCGTAAACGGAAAGTCCTTTCTCTTTCGGGTTATTCCTCAAGAATGCATAACAAACGAAGGAAAGGAGGAATACAGCAATGCCCATTGCAAACCATGCATACCTCCATCCGTCTTCCCCAAATGAAGAGATGATGAGAGGGAGAATAATACCGCAGAGAGAGAGACCAATTCCCACACCAGCCGACACAATACCTGTTGCAAATCCCCTCTTTCTTGCCGCAAACCAGGCAGCTGGCAAAGCTAAAATCGGTACATAACAGCCTCCGTTACCTGCTCCAGTAACAAGCCTCATGATAAAAGCATAGAGGAATGAATCTGCGAGGCCTGTGAGAAATAAGCTGATACCCATCACGATAAGGGATATGAAAACCACCCTTCGTACCCCAAAACGTGCTGCAAGGAACCCCCCGATAATTGCAAGAGAGAGGTATCCTATGAAATTTCCCATCGCAATTGAACCAAGCTGAGTATAGTTAAGCATCAAGCCGTCTTTCATGGAAGGCAGTATGACAGAATAAGACATCCTTCCAAAACCATGGGCCAGGATTGTGACAACTGTGCCTGTAAATGCTATAATCCATGCATAATGAATCATGTAGTATCTTACCTGTAAATGTTGTTTCGTACAGGGATATATTATCTCTTTAATAGACATTTTTCTACGAGCTATTCACTTTGCTCACCATTTACCTTTACAAAATGATTTCCCTTAAGAACGTTGACACAGGGTGGAACCATTAGATTACTGCTTGAGTCCGAGGCTTGACTTTATAGGAATGTGGTTTTATTATCTTTTATCGGGGCGTAGCGCAGCCTGGTAGCGCACACGGTTCGGGACCGTGGTGTCGAAGGTTCAAATCCTTTCGCCCCGACTTAACCACCAATCTTCGACATCTGCCATCTACAACCTTCTCTTAACTTAATCCCTGTTCCGGGTGTAAGGTTCTGCACTCTTATGTTATGGCCTTCGGGTTTTACCTCGATTGAGAGTCTAATGAGTCTTTCAATTTCCCTATCAGGAACACCACCACGGAGGGCGGGTTTCAAATCTATCTCGGTCTCTGAGAAAAGGCAAGGTCTTATCTTCCCATCAGCAGTTAATCGAAGCCGATTGCAGTCATTGCAGAAATGATGACTTATAGGACTGATGAAGCCAATGACACCGGGAGCGCCGTCAAATTTAAAATATCTTGCAGGCCCTGACTTTCTTAACGTTACGGGCACAAGTGGACCTATACTTTCAACAATTGATTTAATTTCATCCGCAGGTATATATTTTTCAGGACCCCATATGTTATCTGTGCCAAAGGGCATGAACTCTATGAACCTGACCTGATAGGGAGTCTTCAGTGTTATTCTCGCTAAATCTGCTATCTCATTATCATTAAAATCCCGTATCGGGACCATATTTACCTTTATTGGTTTCAGCCCTGCCATTTCAGCGGCTGCTATACCGCTCATGACAACGCTGATATCTCCACCTCGTGTGATCTCTTTATACCTTTCAGGACGGCATGAATCAAGGCTGATATTTATTCTGTCCAGTCCTGCTTCTGCCAGCTCTTCTGCATATTTCAAAAGGAGAACTCCATTTGTGGTCAGGCTTAAATCTTCGATGCCTTCTATACTTTTTATTTCTTTGATAAGATAGGTAACATTTTTCCTCACAAGGGGTTCTCCACCGGTAATACGTATTTTCCTTACGCCAATTCCACTGGCAATTTTTGCGATCCTCACTATCTCTTCAAAACGGAGAATCTCTTTATGCTCTATCGGAATGACACCCTCAGAGGGCATGCAATAGATACACCGCAGGTTGCACCTGTCAGTGATTGATATTCTCAGGTAGTCAATAGTGCGCTGATAATTATCCTTGAGACTGTTCATTTTTTCTTTTTTGTGGTCTTCTTGTCAAGCTCTTCAATCTTTTTCTTCGCAAGAGCTGCTTCTTTTGCGTCAGGATAACGTTCCCTAAGTTTCTCAAGGATCGTCTTCCCTGTTTTTCTATCACCTATTTCAATAAATGAAAACCCCTGTTTTAAAAGTGCACCCGGGACCTTTTCGCTCTTTGTATATTTCTTGAGTAATGTCTCATAGGCGAGAATTGCTCCCTCGAAATCTTTCTCATTATAGTATGTCTCTCCGATCCAGAACTGTGCATTATCAGTACGGTCGTCTTTAGGAAATTTTTTTATGAATGTCTCGAATTTTTCCCTTGACTCTTTATATTTCTTATTCTTGAATGCATTATATGCTGCCTCGTAAGCCTTTGTCTTATCTGTTACCTCTGCTTGTTGTTGCTTCTCTTTTTTAGGTTCTTGACCTTTTTTTTCAATTCTCTTGGGTTGTTCTTTTAAGGGTTCTTTCTGTTGCTTTGGGCTTTCTGCGATATTCAATCTGTCTCTGATATCTTTTATCTGGCCTTCAATAGCAGTGATCTGAGCCTTTAAGAGATCTATCTCGGACGCTGAACTTTTCAAAGCCTTTTCTGAGGAGTATTTGTTTTCATCAAATCTGCCGGTCAATACCTGAAGATCTTTTGATATCACTAACAGCCTGGAATGCATCTCTGTCTGATTTTCCCTGATCGCATTCAGAGAATCTTCTTTGACAGCATAAGCTGTTTTTTCTTTCAGATTGCTCAGATCTTTTTTGATTTCAGTATTGTCCTTTCTTAATGCACTCATATCATTTCTGAGCATCACCACATCACTCGTCATTGCACAGCCAAAGAGTAAACAGTAAAAAGTAAACAGTAAAAAGTAAAAAACGAATTTGAACCTTCTCTTTAATGGTGGATGAATCTTAAACAGTTTCTGCATTATTTACCTGTCTCCTTTAAGACAACAAAGTGTGCTCTTCTGTTTTTTTGCCAGCATACCTCTGTCTTTTCCGTACAGAGAGGCTTTTCCTCACCATAGCTGATAATATCCATTTTCGCTGACTGGACACCAAGCGAATGGAGGTAATCCCTTACTGCTTTTGCTCTTCTGTCTCCAAGTGCAAGATTATACTCATTTGTTCCTCGTTCATCGCAATGTCCTTCTATAAGCAGCTTTATAAACTTGTTTTTTAGAAGCAATTCTGCTATTGACTTCAACGTCGGTTTGTCAACATCTTTGATATCGTATTTATCATAGTCAAAATGGACATCTTTAAAAGCACCTTCTTCTTCTGCATATCTCCCTGTAACTAATTCTTTAGACTCAACTTGTGAGAGCTTCTGTTCTGTTATCTTTTCAGGAGCTTTTGCTTCTGCTCCTTCCTTTTTCTGCGTTTCTTGCGTTGCTGCTGATGGCTGCTTAGTTTCAGGTGTGGCTATTTTTCTCTGAGCACATCCTGTCACCACAAAACCAAGGACTATAAGTACTATCAAAATCTTTTTCATATAACCTCCTTTTTGAGTAGTTTATTGTTATAGGGAAATTTTCTCACCATAACTCTCCCTCTCATTACTTTTTACTTTTTAATTCGGTGACCATCGTGGACCAAATGCCCTTAGCTTCTTCGGAGTTATCCTCTTCTGGGACTCTCCATTCGCCCTCATGATGTATATACACTTCACACCATTTCTATCTGAAGAAAAGGTAATGTACCTCCCGTCTGGAGAAAAAGACGGATCCTCATTGTTTCCCTGTGTGGTGAGCTGGGTCAGTCCTGTTCCATCAGGCTTGATCGTAAATATCTGATTTGTACCTCTCCTCCCTGCAAAGACAATCCTGTCACCTTTTGGAGACCATGAAGGAGAGGTATTATAAGAGCCTTCAAAGGTGATTCTCCTCACATCTGATCCATCTCTCCTCATAATATAAATTTGCGGGGCTCCACCTCTGTCAGAGACGAATGCAATAGTGCTGCCATCAGGTGAGACAGCAGGTGACACATCAATACCATAAGAAGAGGTAAGTCTGGATATTTGATTGTTTTTTAGATTCATAGTATACAAATCAGGAGCTCCATCTTTTGACGATGAGAAAATAAATCCATTCCCATCAGATAAAAAATCTCCTGCCATGTTTGTGCCCTTGGAGGAGAATACCCTCTTTTCTGTCATACTTTTGAAGTCTAACAAATATATCCCCCATTGTCTACCTCTTTCAGTTGAATAAATGAGTTTTGTGCCATCCCTTGACCATCGGGGAGAAAGAATGGCGTTCCCTTTCAACCCTAAATGTGTACTCCTGTTTCCATCCCAGTCCATAATGTATACACCTTTCCCGCTTTTATCGTCTGCAACAAATGCGATTTTTGACCTGAAAATACCTGACTGGCCCGTGAGGAGGGTATAGATATCATTTGCAATATTGTGGGCAAGTGGCCTCACAAGTTCTTTATCTGCTTTATATTCTTTTTTTAATATCTCTTTCCCCTCAAAAACATCAAAAACGGATATTGTTACAGTGTAATCTTTATCCTCTTTCACAGAACCTTTTACCGCTACTTCTGCTCCGATTGGTGTCCAGTTCCTTGGGTTAAATGGCTGGGAAGGTTTTTCTAAATGAGCAGCTCTGTCTATAAGTACAAAAAGCCCGGTAAATTCCAGGTCGTCACTGATAATATCCGGAATCTCTTTGCGTGACGTTCCGGAAAACTCCTGTATCGCAATCGGGATTTTCTTAAACGCAGGAGAGTTGATATCAATATAGACCTTAGCTTCAACAACAGTAAGGAGTAAGGAGTAAGCAGTAAGCAGTAAAAAAATGAAAAAAAAGACCTTGAACGTTAAACGTTGAACGTTGAACTTCTTACTCATGGATAGAACCTCACGCCGATCTCCATCTCATAAGGTGGTGGTGAGAGCGGGCTTGCCTTTGTGATTGCTTTAATCGCTGACCTGTCAAAAATGAGGTTGCCTGAACTTTTCTCGATCTTCTGTGCAGTAATTGTCCCGTCCTTCCTTATTTTTATAGAGATAATTGTTTCGAGGTCCTTATGTCCTGTATCAGGGAAAACCCACTGCTGCCATATCTCCTTTCTTATTTTTGAATAATAGTCATCAAATACGCTTCCTTTTCCTCTATCTGTACTGGTTGTTTCCGGACTATTTTTTCGTTCATCAGCACCAGCCTTAAGAGAGATAATCGAGCGAAGCCTGACTATTTGTTCAATTTTCTTCTTTGCGGCAATGGCAGATATTTTCTCCTCTATCGCCTTTTCTTGTTTTTTCGTTATCTTTTTTGTTTTCTGTGCAGGGGTATCTTCTTTCAAAGCTGCATTTCCCTTGTCTTCTGACATCCGTGTTTCTTTTCCTGCTTCGCTCCTTTTCAACACCTCGGGTCCCACAAGGCTGACAGAATAGGGAGGAGGGATAATAAGTTGATGAGATTGCTTAAAGAGCAGGAATATTATGAGAAGGGCTGTGATGTGGAGGGCAAATGAGAAAGCAGTTGTTCTCTGGAGGCTCGGTTCCCTCATCTCAGGCTTATTTTGGGCTCAGTAACCATACCGAGCTTTTCTATGCCTGCGTCCTTTATCTCACCCATGACTTCAACGATAACACCATAGGGCACATCTTTATCCGCTTTAAGAAATACATTCGGGTTCAGTTTGCTTATCGCCTCAAGTTTACGTTTCATCTCTGCGAGAGAAACAGGATTTTCATTTATATAAATAATCCCGCCCTTTTTTATAATGAGAGATATTCTCTCTTCAGGGGGAAGGTCCTTGCCCTTTGCCTTCGGGAGATTCACATCTATCCCCTGTTGAAGAAGCGGGGCTGTGACCATAAAGATGACAAGGAGGACAAGCATGACATCAACAAAAGGTGTCACATTTATTTCTGACATGACATTCCTTTCTCTATTTTTCCTCATGAGTTCTCCTTTGTAAAGAAGTCGAGGAGTTCTTCTGAAAAATCCTCCATCTCAATAATCATTCTTCTCGCCATGCTCAAATAATAGTTGTATGCAATTACTGCAGGAATCGCAGCTGCAAGACCGGCAGCAGTTGCGATCAGAGCTTCAGCAATTCCAGGTGCAACAACTGCAAGTGATGCAGCACCACTTGCTCCGATACTTTCAAAAGAATTCATTATCCCCCAGACAGTCCCAAACAGTCCTATAAAAGGGGTCGTCGAACCGGTTGTAGCGAGAAAATTGAGATACTTTTCGAGCTTTGCTGATTCGAGAGCCTCATATCTCCTGAGAAGCCTCTTTATCTCGCTCTTCTCCTTGTGTGCCTCGTCCATATACACAGCCTTGAAAACATTTGCGATAGGGCTGAGCATCAAACTCCTTGTTGACTGGTATATAGTCTTTGGGTCTCTGCCTGTCCTGTATGCACGCAAAAACTGCTCCGTCTCTTTATTTGCCCTTGAAAAATATCGTTGCTTGAAGAATATTATTGCCCACGATACTACCGAAAAAAATAAAAGTAAAATTAAGACACCTTTGACAACCCATCCTGCCCGCAGGACTAACTGAAGAGCTGTATCTTTCATAATTACCTCAGTATATTTAATTACTTACAAATTTAAACTTTAAAAGAATTGAGACCAAAAAGTCAAATCCGGTTTGGTTTCCAAAGTTGATGTAAAATGCCCTTTCGTTTCTGAACAAAATTTTTGACCATTTTTCAAACGTCACCTAATTCTTTTTTACATACCAAATTTTTAGCCATATTCATAATTTGGATCAAAAAGTTGGCAGGACATAGCATTTGAGCGGGTTTAAATTCTTTCTTTGAAAGAATTTACCTCGGAGACCCGATCTGATCGGGACGAGAATGAGTGAAAATACTGTGTCCTGCCTGCTTAAAGCATAGTTTAGGTTAGATACTTCCTTCTGTTATAATATTACTGTATTTTTACTCGTAACTGATATTGTTCTCTGCTCCCGTCGGAGGGGTGGCCGAGCGGTTGAAGGCGACGGTCTTGAAAATCGTT
>JAOUJR010000070.1 GCA_029883145.1 Nitrospirota bacterium | reverse complement strand
GATCTGTTTTTTCATTGGAGGCATGATTGTTGCCCGTTTACTTTATGGAGGAGGTAAAGGCAAATGACAATGCTTATCTACGGTCTTATCACCGGAATTTTATTTGGATTTCTTTTACAGAAAGGGCGGGTTTTGCGTTACGACAAACAACTTGGCGCCCTGCGTTTAATGGATATGACCATCGTGAAGTTTATGTTTACAACCATTCTGGTCAGTATGGTGGGAGTTTATCTCCTCAAAGACCTCGGTTTAGTTAAACTTTCTATAAAGCCAACAATCCTTGGAGGTGTTATTCTTGGCGGTCTTATCTTTGGTGTTGGCTGGGGATTATTAGGATATTGTCCAGGAACATCAGCTGGAGCCCTTGGCGAAGGACGATGGGATGCACTCTGGGGGATACTGGGTATGTTGACCGGTGCAGCTATCTATGCCGAGGTATATCCGACAATGAAGCAAACAGTCCTCACATGGGGCAACTACGGGAAAATTACTCTCCCACAAGTGCTCGGGATTAACCATTGGTTTATAATTCCTGTGTTTGTCTTCGGAGGATTGGTATTATTCAGATGGTTTGAGAAGAAAGGGCTTTGAGAAGATTAGACTCATTATTGTATGAAAGCAGAAGATGTACTGCCGATTATATGAAAAAACCATGCTTTCATAAGTTCAAATCTATCTTTATGCTATAATAATAAAGTTTAGAATTGATTGAGGAGGTTTTGTAGATGCCTATATATGAGTATGAATGTCTCAAATGCGGTAAAAAACTTGAGGTGATACAGAAATTCAGTGATAAGCCTTTAAATAAATGTCCTGAGTGCAAAGGGAAATTACATAAATTAATTTCTCATAATTCCTTTATTCTGAAAGGCACAGGATGGTATGCAACAGACTATGCCTCCCATAAAAGGGAACATGCGACGAAGACTGTGAACAAATCTGATACAAAGACTGAGCAGAAGGTAGAGACACCAGCGAAAGCATAATGATAAATCCTCAGGTCCACATTCCCTATCACAGGATAGAGGATTATCTCATCTTTATTAAAGAAAACCAGATCAACCTTGAGATATATTTTTCATCACATTTTCTCGACACCATAAATAATTCTGACATCATTGACCTTAAAGAAAAGCTTGACTACCACCCTTCCCTCACTGTCCATGCACCATTCATGGACCTTTCACCAGGTGCAGTTGATTCAAAAGTCAGGGCTGTCACTATAGAGAGGTTTTCGCACATTTTTGAGATATCAAAAATATTAAATCCGAAAATAATTGTGTTCCATTCAGGTTATGAGAAATGGAAATATGCACAGAGAATTGATATCTGGCTTGAGGGGAGTTTGATCACATGGAAGCCTTTAATAAAAAGGGCTCATGAGCTTGATGTGAAGATTGCTCTCGAAAATATCTTTGAAGAGGAACCAACTAATCTTACATTATTAATGCAAGAGTTGGGCTCTGAATATTTTGGGTTATGTTTTGACACAGGTCACTTTAATCTTTTCTCGAAGACCCCTCTCGAAGAGTGGCTGAACTATCTCAAACCTTATATAATCGAACTCCACCTCCATGACAATGACAAAACAGCAGACACACATAAACCAATTGGAGATGGGACATTTGATTTCAATACCTTATTTTCAATCCTTAAAGACAAAGATCTCATTTATACAATAGAGTCACACAACACTGAAGATGCGATTAAGAGTATAGAAAAGCTCAAGAAGTATCTATAAAACTCTATCAAAATTTCCTATAATTTCTTCTTCTGATTTTTTAAAGAAAATCCTCTTAGTTCCGGATACCCATCTCCTTTATATTGTATCATCACCTTATGTGTCTCTCCCATAGTCCCTGGAAATATTAATCTCTTTATCTTTGCGACCTCAAAAAGATAGTCATGGGAATCTTTGTAAATTTCTTGAATCATCTCATCAATGCCAAGGCTGATAAGAAATGTACCCTGCGGGCAAAAACCGATAGTTTTAAATCCTTCCTCTTCTCCCCACTTTTTTACTGATGAGAAATTCACATGTGCGGTTATATCCTGCTCACCGATATTCTGGTATGGGTCTTCTATTACCTGATGTTTGTAATAACAGAGTAATGTACCCCTGTTTCTGTCTTCGCTATAATAATCCCTGGCTGGATAACCATAGTCTATGGTGAAAATAAAGCCTTCTTTCAAGACATCATTAATCTCCCTGAGCCATTTCTTAATGTTTAGATTTATCTCTGTCCTGTAACCTTTAGTAATTTCGATATAAAATTCCTTTAAATAATCCACTATCTCGTCACCTGGCTTTTCTCGTATCTCCGTTAACTCTTCTCCTTTTACATCAATAAAGACCTCCCTAATCCCATCTTCCATCTCTATAAGATGCACAGGAAAGGAATCTAAGAGTTCATTAGAAAGGATGCAGCTCTTGATATTTTTAAATTCTTTAAGGGACAAGCTCCAGCTCACTTTATTTAAATAATCAGACAGAAGATCTTTCTGTCTTTCTCTCATCACAGGATTAATCTCCACAATTATATAATTCAATGAATCAAACATTTTCCTACTTTTTAAATAATCAAGCATATCTTTGCATAGGTACCCTACTCCTGCACCCATCTCAATAATGTAGAAATCAGATGGCCTTTTCATAATTTCCCACATCTCTTCAATCTGTCTTCCAATCATTACACCGTAAACGGGATGGAGATGTGAGCTTGTATAAAAATCCCCTGCTCTGCCAATCTTTGTCTTCTGTGAAGTGTAATATCCCAAATCAGGTTCATAGAGAGCCATCTCCATAAAGTTCTTGAACGAAATAGGACCTGTTCTCTGGATCTTCTCAATTATTTTCTGCTTGAGACCGTTCATTACTATCAGGAAGCCTCGGTATCTGCCCTGCTCATTGATTTCTTTTAAAGAATAATGCAGTGAAGAAAAGCGCTGCAGCTGTCAGGACTATGCTCCCTCCAGGTGCAATATCAAACTCATAGGAGAGGAAAAGACCTAAAATTGTAGAAAGCATTGCAAATCCGCATGAGATAAAGATCATTGAGGAGAGTTTTCTCGCAAATAATTGTGCAGTTGCTCCTGGTATGACAAGAAGAGCTGACACGAGGATGATACCAACAATCTTCATAGAAATAACAATGGACACTGCGAGTACCACGAGGAAAAAAATATTTATGGCTCTCACAGATATACCGCTCACACGTGCGATCTCCTCGTTATAGGTGATAAGATATAGTTCTTTAAGAAAAAGCAGCATACCCACAATTACTAATCCCGCAGTCAATAAGGAGAGAAGTACTTCTCCATGGGTAATCGCTAAAATATTTCCAAAAAGGTATCCGAAAAGGTCAATAGTATATTCTTTAGAAAGACTTATAAGGATAATACCGAGCGCCATGGAACTCGCAAAAAATATACCTATGGAAGCGTCCTCTGAGACTTTCCCTTTTCTGCTCACCGCTTCTATACCGAGAGCGACTGCAATACAATAAAAGATAGCGGTAATAATTGGATTTATTCCTGTGAAGAAACCAATTGCGACACCGCCAAATGCTGCATGCGATATCCCCGCACCTATAAAGGACATCTTGCGCAGTACCACAAATACAGATACCAGTCCTGATACTAAACTTACCAAAATACCTACAAAGAAGGCCTTTTGCATGAATGAAGAGCTTAAGATTTCGATCATATGCGTTTCTTATTCTCTCCTGAGGCGTTCACATTTATCACAAATATCTGTATGAATCAACAAGTCTATATTTTTCCCATAGAGGTTTGTCATCACTTTTTCATCCAGGGCGCCAAGTGGATTTCCCTGGTAATGAAATGTATGATTTAGACATGCAATCTCATCTACATAGGTTGTGATGGCTCCAATGTCATGCGATGCCATGATGACAGTGTGATTAAACTTTTTCTGGAGGCCTTTCAGGAGGTGATAAAAGTCTTCCTGTCCTACTACATCAATACCAGTACTGGGTTCATCAAGTATTAATATCTTCGGCTCACCTGCAAGTGCCCTTGCGATAGATACCCTCTGCTGCTGACCACCTGAAAGCTGACCATAAAGCATTTCTTTAAGATCTGCGACACCCATCATGGAAAGACATTCCATTGCCTTCTCTAAGTCCCTCCCTCTGGGCCATTTCAACATTCCAATCTTTCCGTATCTCCCCATCATCACTACATCGATTACCCTGACAGGAAAATTTGGTTCTACTTTTAAGATTTGGGGAAGGTAGCCAAATATATTCCCGGTTTTTAAAATCTCTTCAGGAAGTTTTCCAAATACAAATATTTGCCCTGATGAGGGTTTTATAAGCCCGAGTATTACTCTCAGGAGTGTTGTCTTGCCTCCACCATTAGGACCAACTATTCCAATAAACCTGCCTTCATCCAGAGAAAGGGTTATGTCTTTCAAGACATCTTTGCCGTTGAAATTTAGATTAAGATTATTTATTTCAATTGCTTCCATTTGAATTCATCATTTCATTACGCTTTCCATAACAGAGACGTTATATCTCATCATTTCTATGTACGTCTCTCTGCCCTTCTTTCCACCAATAGGGTCAAGATATAAAACCCTTGCACCGCTCTCTCTCGCGATAGCCTCGGCAATCTTGGGATTAAACTGGGGTTCGGCAAAAATAACCCTACTTCCGATGCGTTTGACCTCTTCCCCAATCCGTGCGACATGTTTTGGACTCGGCTCTTTTCCGGGCATCTCCTCGATTACACCGGCAACTCTGAGACCATATCTTTTTGAGAAATAACCCCATGCAGGATGGAATGTGACGTATTCCTTTATTCTGAATGTCTTGATTTTATCAGAAATCTCCTTGTCAAGTTGAGAAAGTTTTTCCCTATATAGTGATGCGTTCTTTTTATAAAACTCCACATTCGCAGGGTCAGCTTCAATAAGCGCCTTTTCTATCTTTGTCACGATATCGTTTGCAACCACCGGATCAAGCCATATATGTGGATCAGCATATGAATGAGGTGATGGGTGACGGGTAACAGGTGACGGGTGATGAGAATGATCATCTCCTATCAATTGTATCCCTTTTGACGAATCAACAATAATGAGCCCTCTGTTCCCGGATGCTTTTACTATCTTTTCTGCCCAGAACTCAAGCCCTGCGCCTATCTTGATAAATACTTTTGCATCGGTAACGTCTTTTATTGACTTTGGTGTTGGTTCATATGTATGTGGACTTGCCCCTGGTGGAAGAAGCAACTTAACCTCAACCCTGTCACCTCCAACCTGTTTTGCAAAATCAGCCAAAGGTATAATGCTCGCAATAACCTTTATCTCTCCCGCATTGCAATGACCGTCTATCATTACAAATAATGTGAGCGCTATTACTATTATCAAATTTTTCATCGTACTATCATACCCATAAATGCAACCGCTTTGCAAAAGATACCAGACATATGTGTTATATTTATAAATAAACATACAAACAACAGAGAGGATAATTAATGAGAGAGCTCATTATATATCAAGATAATGATGGTTTCTGGATTGCTGAAAGCAAAGAGTTACCAGGGTACAGAGTAAAAGGCAAGACAAAAGAAGAGGCTATCGAAAAGATAAAGAACGCTCTCCTCATCATCAATCCCTGCAAGTGTGAAGATTAAGAATTTTTATTTCTTACTACCAATACAGAACAAGGTATATTTTCAACTAATTTGGGAATTTTATTCATGAATCTGGCTTTTTTATTGATTGTGGCTAATATTCTGGTTTATATCTTCACCCCTTTTAACAATGCTGAGTTACTGACAACAGATAGAGAACTTATAGCCATAGCGGCAGCAGCAATAATAGGATTGAGTAAACCAAAGGTGGCTATTGGACTTGCGGCCGAATTATAGAAAAACACCTTTGATATGTCTTCCTCCATTTTCGCAATCGTATATTTTTTACAATTATATTCTTCTGGTTTCACATTCAAATGAAGACGTTGAACATCAGAGCTTTACCCTTCGTAGCCTGAGTGCATTGCTTACCACCGATACTGAACTGAAACTCATCGCAGCAGCCGCAAATATGGGGCTCAGGAGAATGCCGATAAAGGGATAGAGCACACCGGCAGCGATAGGAACACCGAGGGCGTTATAGGCAAAGGCCCAGAAGAGGTTCTGTTTGATGTTCCGCATCGTAGCCCTGCTCAACCTTCTCGCCCGGATGATACCGCGCAGATCCCCTTTCACAAGGGTCACTCCTGCGCTCTGCATAGCCACATCTGTCCCGGTCCCCATGGCGATGCCGACGTGGGCCTGCGCCAGTGCCGGTGCGTCATTGATGCCGTCTCCTGCCATTGCCACGATCTTTCCCTCGCCCTGCAGCCGTTTAACCATCTCTGCTTTTTGGTCAGGCAGGATCTCGGCAAGCACCTCGTCGATGCCGAGCTTTTTTCCAACGGCTTCAGCAGTCGTTCTGCTGTCACCGGTGAGCATAACGACCCTTATTCCTTCCTGATGAAGTTTCTCTATCGCCTCGGCAGTTGTTGTCTTGATCGGGTCAGCAACGCCAAGGAGCCCGGCAGCCTTTCCGTCCACAGCCACGAACATAGCGGTCTGTCCCTCCCTGCGCATGGACTCTGCCTTGTTCATGAGTTCTCCGGGTGCGATACCGAGCTCTTCCAGAAGCTTGCGATTACCAAGGGCGATCTTTCGTCCGTCAATCATACCCGTCACCCCGCGTCCGGTTAGCGATTCAAAGGACTCAACCTTTAAAGGTAAGATATCCTTTTCCTTTGCACCGGCGACGATCGCTGCAGCCAGAGGGTGCTCGCTTCCCATCTCGATGCTTGCAGCGAGGTGGTAGAGCGTCTTCTCATCGAATCCGGTTGCAGGTACCATGCTTACCAGCTTCGGCTTTCCCTCGGTGAGCGTGCCGGTTTTATCCGTGACAAGTGTGTCTATGGTCTTCATTACCTCGATAGCCTCGGCGTTCTTAAAGAGCACGCCTCCTGTTGCTCCCTTGCCCATCGCCACCATTATCGACATCGGCGTTGCCAGGCCAAGGGCGCAGGGACATGCGATGATGAGCACCGCAACCGCATTGACAAGAGCGTAGGCCATGCGCGGCTCAGGCCCGATCCATGCCCAGACTACGAAGGTGAGAACCGCAATACTTACCACGATCTGGACAAAATATCCGGCAACGATGTCCGCCAATTTCTGGATCGGTGCCCGGCTCCGCTGGGCCTCGGCCACCATATGGACGATCTGCGCCAGCAGTGTCTCGGCCCCGACCTTTTCTGCCTTCATTATCAGTGTGCCTGTGCCGTTCACGGTTGCGCCGATCACCCGATCCCCTGACTGCTTCATCACCGGGATCGGCTCACCGGAGATCATGGATTCATCCACGCTGCTCGATCCTTCGGTGACGGTACCGTCGACAGGAATCTTTTCGCCCGGCCTCACACGGAGGAGATTACCCGCCTGTATCTGCTCAAGAGGAACATCCTCTTCATTTCCGTCCTTTATCCTGCGCGCGGTCTTCGGAGCAAGCCCGAGGAGGGCCTTTATCGCAGCGCCGGTCTTGGTCCGCGCCCGGAGTTCGAGCACCTGCCCCAAGAGTACGAGGGCGGTGATGACCGCTGCAGCCTCGAAATAGACGCTGACCTCTCCGCCTTCCCTGCGGAATGACGCGGGGAAAAGTCCGGGGAAAAGCGCAGCAACAATACTATATGTATAGGCGACGGCGACGCCCAGCCCTATAAGGGTAAACATGTTCGGATTCCAGGTGACGACCGATTTCCACCCCCTTACAAAGAAAGGCCATGCGCCCCACAGTACCACAGGCGTGGCGAGTACCAATTCCATCCATTTCATAACCCCGGCGGGAATGAGGCGGTCGATGATGGAGAGCCCCGGAATATAGTGGCGCATGGCGATTAAAACCAGGGGAACCGTCAGTACAACGCTTACCTTGAACCGCCGCGTCATAGCGACGAGTTCGGGGTTTTCCTCTTCTTCTGTAGTGACCGTTTTTGGTTCCAGCGCCATGCCGCAGATCGGACAACTTCCTGGAGCATCACGAACAATTTCAGGGTGCATGGGGCAGACCCATTCGGTTCTTGCCATGCCTAAAGAAGGTATAACCGGTTCAAGTGCCATTCCACACTTAGGACATGAGCCTGGCTTGTCTTGCCTCACCTCAGGATCCATCGGGCATGTATAGACTGCCCCACTTTTTGCCTCCGGAACTATTTCTTTTTCACCTACAAAGGCTTCCGGGTCTTTATCAAAATCTTCCTTACAAGATTCCG
>JAOUJR010000426.1 GCA_029883145.1 Nitrospirota bacterium | reverse complement strand
ACCCACTAATGTAGCCACACATGAAAATGAAATTATCCACCAGGGGAATCTTTGCCCACCCAGAAAGAATTCTTTAGTAGTCCTCGTATATCTGGCAAAAAATGTACCAAAGGCTACAATCAGAGTAAAGTAGCCAATTAGAACTACATAATCCAGAGGTGTTCCTAATATTCCTTGCATCTTTACCTCCTTTTTTCTCTAAAGACGAGGTGCTACGAAGAAGAAAAATGAATGGATAGCAAGGTAAATGAAATATCCCGCAATTAACCAAATGGCCGAGGTTCTGTATGTTCTTAGCCGTAGATCAACTACATCCGACTTGAATACGAGTATCATACCAATTACAAATAGGACCCCCCCCACAATATACTGATAAAGAAGAGATGAAATTGTTGGTGTAGGCATATTACCCTCTCTATATTTTATTTTGATTGTTCTCTATTATTATATAATTCCCAAATATTTTTTATCCAATTAATTGGTGCTCTTATTTCCAATGACTAAATTTTGAAGGAGGTCTTGCAGCCTTAAATTTTTCTACCTACTTCTTATCTAACCACTGCCCCCAAGAGTTCTTCGGAAGGAACCCTTAATTCTCCTTAGCGATAGGATTTAAATCTAACAGGGAGCCTGCCCTTCATGAACTCCTTCGCTTCGAAGAACTCTAACATTTTCTTATCGCCCGCCGCTCCTAGAGGCATATCTGAACATCTCCACCACTCCCCGTCTTTGCCGATACAGTTTGCTTTTGCCTTCTTCGCAACTGCTGGAGAAATTGGTATATCCTCTGATACCCAACTCAGTTCATTTGGCGTTAGCGTGTACACCGTGTATCTCATTGGATATGAACTAACAGAAGGATGAACGATGTAGTAAATATCGTTTACTTTTTGGTAGCGCACTCCAATGTGACGGTGTCCATTTAAACTAAAACTAACCTGGGGGTACTTTTCAAGAATCGCCCTCACCTCTCTGGCATTATCAACAGGGAACCAATCATACTGCTTCCACGCTGCACTTTCTTCATCCTTATGCCAGGTGACAAAACCATGATGAGAAAACACTATGGTCAACTTATCACGATTAGCGTAAAGGTCTTGATCTAACCAAGCAAGCTCATTTGCAGGTACAGTACCACCCCAGATACCGGGGACATTTGTGTCTAAACCAATGATATGAAGACCAGGTACCGGATCTAAACTCCACCAAGGATTAGGTCCGTTGTATCCATGTCCTTGGAAAGTCCAGCTGAAAACAGATCTTGTGACACCTATGTACTCGCCCATTGATGGTGGAGCACCAGGCTTTGGTGGTGTAGGTACTATACTTATATCGTGGTTCCCTGTCACAATATAATAAGGCGCTCTTAACCCATCCATGGTAGATTTTACCATTTCTACATTCCAGGGCTCAGCATTAAGCGTTATATCTCCTAGTAGAATTACAAAATCAAGACCGGGGATCTTATTAAATTCATTTACTGCATTCTTCAGTAGATCCACACTTGAAAGCTGCATTTTGAACTCGTCTTTTGTTCCCGATGCTGGCATAGCTGTATGAGGATCAGAAATAACCCCAAACTTTACACGCTCAAAGCCATTAGCACTCCAGGGAAGTAGCAGAACTATCATGAATAGGCATATCCATAGCTTTTTAAACCTTTTCATTTTACCACCTCCTTTCTATTTGGGGGTAAAAAGAGCCAGAACCCTTTCTATCCCCTTTTCCTTATTACACTGCAAAACCTCCTTACAAATTTTGGCAAGAATAGATTCTATCTATTCTTACTTGAACAGCACCTGTGTCCTTATCTCAAACACATCATCCTCTGATGCAAAGTAGGCTCCATCTTTGTCAGTAATCGTCCTGTAGTCGATCATAACCTTAAGGTTCTCACCCAAGTAGAAGTTGACACAAGGAGTAATAACAGTAGCAGGATCAACTCCTTCAATATCAGGTGCATAGGATGAGTAATTGAGAACAGGTTGAACTTTTAAGGTGCCTATTCCCAAAGCCTCCACAGGTCCCTCGAAAATGGTATAACCACCCATAATATAGAGACCAGAGTAT
>JAOUJR010000157.1 GCA_029883145.1 Nitrospirota bacterium | reverse complement strand
GCCGGAAGTCGTTACAGCTTCTGAATTTATGTACAAACCTGAGCAGTTTGGACTTCCTAAGAACGCGAATATTCTTGTCTCTAATGATGGAGGTATTGTGGGACGCACAGCCAGGGCAAGGCGACTGGTCCGGGAAATGGGTAAGGACAGAGACAAATTTTTAAGATTATTAGGAGAGGCCATATATAATTTAAACCGTCGTGAAGGATTGTGGCTTGAGGGGATTATTGGGTTACACCCTAATTTCATGGTGAAGGCGCATTTGTTAAGCCCTGCAACCGACGCAAAAAACATGCTTGACTGGGGACTAAACTTTACTCCATGGATGAAGCCATGGACAGACCTCTATAAGAAATCCCGAGTATTAGATGAGCCTGATATACTTGTGCTTGCAGACCCTGAGTGGTCACATCCTGAGTTCCCTAACGGCCTTGTGATTATTGACGAGATGCAAAACTGTATTGCAATTTTAGGGTTACGATATTTTGGTGAGAGGAAAAAAGGCACACTCACTCTTACCTGGACTATAGGTGTTCGTCAGAATATGGTCGCCTGCCACGGCGGCATCAAGAAGATTGGCGATAAACCTTCTATAGCAGTATTCGGACTGTCAGGCTCAGGAAAATCTTCAATTACCAACAGTCATGACCATGCAGGCACTTTAAAGAAAACCGAGAAGGTCACGGTTATACACGACGATGCATTCTTAATAGACCTGCAAAATGATTTTTCTGTTGCCCTTGAGCCGAGTCTCTTTGATAAAACCGATGCAGTTGAATTTGATGACCCTGATATCAAATATTTCTATTCAGCACAAAACGTAGCCGTAACAGAACTGCCTGATGGCAGTAAAAAATTAGTATGCGCAGATATCAGGAATGAAAACGGCCGCTGCCTGAAATCAAGGGACATGTTTAATCATATAAATTTCTGTGAAAGACCTGGTAAAGTTATCTGGCTGCAAAAGGATGCAAGCCTTCCACCCATCTGTAAAGTTGACTCAGTAGGGCTCGCTGTGGCGATGGGAGCATCACTGAGCACCATGCGTGCAAAAGGGGTAGAAAATGTCGACACAAAGGAGCTTGAAAAATTAGTAATTGAACCTTTCGCAAATCCATTCAGAGTTCACCCTCTTTTGGAGGATTGCATGCAATTTAAAAAATTATTCAAACTTGGTACCGAATGCTACATCTTGAATACCCATGCCTTTGGTCTTCCAGAGAATCTCATAAATATACCAAAGGAGCTTTCACTCTCCATCGTCACTGAACTGGTGAGGGGAACTATTGAATGGAGGGAATGGAGGGCATTCAAAGGTCTCCTCTTACCAAAAAACGGGAATGAACTCTTTGGACTTGATTATGATAAAAAATACAAACCAACAAGGGAAACAGATTATTTAAGCTTCTTACGTGACAGGATGCAGGACAGAATTACTTATTTATCGAACAAGAGAGATTTAGAAAATGACATGGACAGTGCTTTTATTGATCCACTTGTTGCGGCAAGAACAGTAATTGACCAGATCCTGCATCCTATTTGATATAAATACATTAAATGAACCGTCATTGCGAGGAGGAAGACCCCTCACCTGTCATTGCGAGGTCGTTTCGACCGAAGCAATCTCATTGGTTCGGGGCAGGCTCCGCAATCTTAAGAGGATAGATTGCCACTCCGCCTGAGGCGGATCGCAATGACAATATAAAGGTTTATAGAAAGGTCCTGTTTTGGATTTCTCAACTGTTGCAAGACAGATCATCATATCAGCGTTCCCCATACTGATCGCGATTACTTTTCACGAAGTGTCACATGGGTTTATTGCGAACAAGCTGGGCGATCCGACCGCAAAGATGATGGGAAGGCTTACATTGAATCCGATTGCACATATCGATATAATCGGCACGATAGTGATGCCTCTTGCACTCATAATATTTACGAATGGTCAGTTTGTTTTTGGATATGCAAAACCCGTCCCTATAAATCCCTTGAACTTTAAAAATCCAAAGAGGGACATGGCCATTTCAGCAGCTGCAGGTCCGATAACAAATATACTTCTGGCAATCATCAGCATCCTCATACTCAAGTTACTCATTGTCCCCGTGTCAGTTTTACTTCCCGAGACTTTGAGCACAACGGTACTGAAGCCTTTAGTAATGATATTCACCTCAAGTGTTATTATAAATGTGGTTCTCGCGGTATTTAATATGGTACCGATTCCTCCTCTTGACGGTGGCAGGGTACTTATCGGTTTTCTTCCCTACAGGCAGGCTATTTCATTCAGCAAGATTGAGCCTTTTGGATTTTTAATAGTTATGGTTCTCATTCTCACTGGCATCGCAAACTATTTTGTTATACCCCTTGTAAATCTCTTTTTGTTTTTATTACAGATATTTTAGGGAGGGAGAGCGGAATGTCCAAAGAGAGAGTGTTAAGCGGCATGCAGGCAAGTGGTAAATTACACCTTGGGAACCTGGTAGGAGCGCTTAGGAACTGGGTGAAACTTCAAGACAACTATGACTGTTATTATTTTGTCGCAGACTGGCATGCACTCACCACAGGGTATTCAGACCCTTCAACTATAAAGGAATCCACAAAAGATATTCTTATGAATTTCATCGCTGCAGGCCTCGATCCTGAAAAATGCACAATATTCATTCAGTCAAGGCTCCCGCTCCATGCAGAGCTTCATCTGCTCCTCTCGATGATCACACCTCTCAGCTGGCTCGAAAGGGTTCCTACCTACAAAGAAAAACAGCAGGAGCTCAAGGACAGAGACTTATCCACCTATGGATTTCTCGGTTACCCTCTCCTTCAGACAGCGGATATCATTATATACAGGGCAAAATATGTACCAGTGGGTATCGACCAGGTTCCGCACCTCGAGATAAGCCGGGAAATTGCAAGGCGTTTTAATTACCTGTATAAAGAAATCTTCCCTGAACCAGAAGCATTGCTCACAGAATTTCCAAAAGTGGTAGGTGTTGATGGAAGGAAGATGTCCAAGAGTTACGAGAATGCGATATACCTCTCTGATAGTCCGAAAGAAGTTGAGCAAAAAATACTGACAATGGTTACTGACCCAGCGAGAATAAAAAGAACGGATGCCGGTAATCCCGAATTATCTCCTGTATATCAACTCCATAAGATTTTCTCCTCAAAGGAAGAGGTTGAAGGGGTTGCAAAGGGATGCGTCACCGCAGGCATCGGCTGTATTGACTGCAAAAAAATTCTCGTAAAAAATATCTTCGAAGTAATGGATCCAATCTGGGAAAAACGCAATGAGCTTCTCAATAATCCTGATCTGCTTTATGATATTGCTCACAAAGGCACTGAAAAGGCAAAAAAGACTGCTGAAGAGACAATGGACCTTGTGAGAGAAGCAATGGGTTTGTTGTAAAAAAATTTTACGAGAGAACCCCTCTTTTGTTATATCCACTCTATTTTTAGGAATTATCTGGCCTTTTTCTTTTTTTCCATGGTTTGTCATTTTTTGGGGTGTAGCTGATGTCCTAACCCATTAGATATAAAAACTTGACAAAGTGTAATTAAGTGATAATATTTTTATACAAAGATAAAACTCACGACTATTCATAAGGACAAGTTCGCTATCGTGTCACAATGAACATAGGCTAAGACTGAGTGACTTAAGTGAATAAATAATCTCATGAGAAATGATACGTACAAAGGAGGTGATGATCAGGGTTTATGAGAATTAAGGTAAGAGGGTATTTCTTGTTTCTTAATATCTGATCTTCTTAGAGGAGGTGTATTTAGATATGGCAGAGAAACAAGGTATTGATTGGAGTAGTTTATGGAAGAAGGAAGACTGGTGGGGTGTCTGGATAGGTTTTCTTATTATAGCTCTCGTCCTTGTCGGTCTTACAGTCAAAATCCCAAAATTCAAGTGGATTACGGATGGCGAATTCACATCGTATACCGTTAAGATGACCCCTGCGGTCGAAAAATTAGCCAAGGAAGCGGAGGGAAAAGGAGAGGTTGCCCTTAAGGATTCTTTGGTTGCCCTCAAGACTTCCATCGATTCAAAGAACAGAAAAGCCATCGGTGACGCTGCGAAAAAAGTGGAGGATACCGCAAAAACTGCTAAAGATGAAGGCTTGAAGAAAAGGGCAGGAAAATTAGGGAAAGATACAAAGGGTCATGCAGGAAATCTTCTCACAAAGGTCTTTTCATCTGAGAACATAAAGTGGATCATCTATATCGGAATTGGATACCTCATATTGAGCATCATCGCTATGACCCTTATGGGAGAAAAGGTCGGTAGTTACATCTTTGGTTACTCCATTGTATTTATCCTCGCAGTTTTGGGACTCTTTATCGCAGGCAACTACACAGTCCACGAATATGGTGTTTCATATGTCCTCTGGTGTCTGTTCTTAGGGCTCTTTGTGAGTAATCTAATTGGTACACCCGAATGGCTAAAGGTTGCAGTAAGGACAGAGTTTTACATCAAATCAGGACTCGTTATCCTCGGCAGCCGTATCCTCTTCGGTGAGATCGTCAAGGCAGGTGCCTATGGTCTTGTACAGGCATTACTTGTCGTATTCGTTGTCTGGTATTTCTGTTTTTGGTTCGCAACGAAGGTCATGAAGGTTGATGACGATTTCGCTGCAGTGCTTTCCAGTGGTGTTTCCATCTGCGGTGTCTCTGCTGCAATAGCATCAGCAGGTGCTATCAAGAGTGACCCGAAGAAATTGAGTTATGTAATATCCATTCTCCTCATTTGTTCAATCCCTATGATCATTGGGATGCCAATAATTATAAAGGCTACAGGGATGTCTGATGTGATGGGAGGCGCTTGGATAGGAGGAACCATCGATAATAGTGGCTCTGTTGTAGCGGCGACTGAGATGGTGAGCGACACCGCAATGAAGATAGGAGTCATTGTAAAGATGTCCCAGAACGT
>JAOUJR010000267.1 GCA_029883145.1 Nitrospirota bacterium | reverse complement strand
GTAGTCTGGACATTCAAAAAGGCTACACAGGTACCTGGTGGAGAGAAACCAGGGGTAATTGAAATATGGTATAGATTTCCCAAGTTCGTTGTCGGTTTTTTGGCTGCATCGCTTGTCTTTTCATTTATACTTGCCCCAGAGACTGTTTCAGCTGTTAAAGGGTCATTGAGAGGGTTAGAGACATGGTGGTTTTCCCTTGCCTTCGTATGCATCGGCCTTGAGACAAGGTTTATCGAACTCGCAAAGCTTGGCGAAGGAAGACCGGCTATTGCATTCCTTACTGCTCAGGCGTTCAATATCGTGTGGACATTGGTTCTTGCTTACTTAATTTTTGGTGGGGTTTTATTCCCGGCTCCAAAGTTCTAAGTCTATAAGGCCTGGACCGCTCTTACGGTTCAGGCCTTATTTTAATTGTGTATTTACCACACAGGAAGGAGGGAAAATAAGATGAAGGTTCTTGTAGCCTATGATGGTTCAAAACCATCGAAGAAGGCATTAGATAAAGCTGTTGAGATTTCAACTAAGCTCGGTGCTGAGTTGATGCTCTTAACCGTAACTGAGCCAGTATGCCCTATCGGGATTACCGAGGCAGATTGTGCAAAGATGGATGAGATATTGAAAAAGGAGACCGAGGATGTTTTGAATAACATCAAACTCGACCTTGAGAAGAAAGCGTTAAAAGTGAAAACCCTCGTGAAAAAAGGCAATGCCGCGGATGAAATTTTAAAGCTTGCTGAAAAAGAACGCATTGATATGATTGTATTGGGGTCTCATGGAAGACATGGGGCTAAAAAATTCTTCCTCGGAAGCGTATCCTCAAGAGTGTCTGCACATGCGCCCTGTTCAGTAATTATTGTAAAGTGATACCTGAGATAAAGTCGTCATACATCTGTAGGGGTAGGTTATTCTACCCCTGCAGAAAGTCATGAGAAAAATCCTCTGAATTAGAGTAGTATATTCAAATTATATTTTGGAGGCATTACTATGGCTACCGCAGTCTGGCATGCAATGGAGGTAGGGCAGGTTTTAAAGGAACTTAATACTGACCCTCACAGTGGTCTTTCCTCTGAAGAGATTAGAAGTCGCCTTGAGAAATATGGCTATAATGAATTGAAGAAAGAGGAGAGAATCTCTCCTCTTTCTATCTTCGTAAACCAATTCAAAAATATTCTTATCATCATTCTTCTCATTGCTACTGTCCTCTCGGCACTTGTCGGTGAAATATTTGATGCAGCACTTATACTTGTAATCGTTGTTTTTTGTGCGGTTCTGGGATTCATTCAGGAATATAAAGCAGAGCAGGCACTCGAAGCATTAAAGAAGATGCTTTCTCCTACTATAACGGTTCTAAGGGAAGGTGAGGAAGAAGAAATCCCCTCAAAGGAACTTGTCCCCGGAGATATTTTACTCCTTGAGGCAGGAGATAAAATTCCGGCAGATGCCCGTTTGATCGAACTACACTCTCTCAAATGCGATGAGGCACCTCTCACAGGAGAGTCAGTTCCTGTTGGTAAGGATTTAAAACCATTGTCCGAAAAAACATTAGTAGCTGACAGAAAAAATATGGTGCTCACAGGCACAACAGTGACATACGGTAGGGGCAAGGCAGCAGTTACATCAACAGGCATGAATACAGAGTTTGGAAAGATTGCTGAGGAGGTGACTGCGGTAGAAACAGAAAAAACACCCTTGGAGAAAAGGACAGATGAGATAGGTAAGTGGCTTGGCATAATTTCTCTCGCTATATGTTTCCTCGTTGCAGGAATAAGTGTAGCAAGAGAGATTTTAGGTGATGGAAGGGTTGATCTGCCGTTTATAGTAACAATGGTGATGTTTGCAGTAGCCCTTGCTGTAGCAGCAGTCCCTGAGGCATTGGCAGCTATTGTCACAGGCGCACTTGCAATAGGTATGCATCAGATGGCGAAGAGGAATGCCCTCGTGCGAAAAATGCCAGCTGTTGAAACACTTGGATGCACTACGGTGATATGTTCAGATAAGACAGGTACACTCACAAAAGGAGAGATGACTGTCAGAAAGATATTTACAGGGGGTAGTTTTATAGAGGTCACCGGTGTGGGATATACACCTGAAGGTGAGTTTAAAGGCTCTGATGTCAATGTGCAGAGAAATCAATCTTTACTCTTACTTCTTCAGGGAGGACTCTTATGCAGTGATGCAGTTTTAGAGGAAAAAGAAGGCAAGTGGTTTATCAAGGGCGATACGACAGAAGGTGCTCTTGTCGTTTCAGCAGCTAAAGCTGGTTTTCATCAGGCCGAGATGAGGCTCGAGAATCCGAGGATAGAAGAGATGCCCTTCAGCTCTGAGAGAAAAAGGATGACCACAGTTCATCAAATGCAGGATGGGAAAAGAACAGCCTTTATGAAGGGAGCTCCGGAGATCGTATTAGAGAGATGCACCTCTATCACCGATGGAAATGGTACACGACCTTTGACAGAAGACGATAGAGCAAAAATTCTCAAGGCAAATGAAGAAATGGCACAGGGAGCATTAAGAGTTCTTGGATTGGCATACAGAGAAATTTCGTTGGCAATTGCATGTACAGAAGAGGGTGTTGAATGTGATATGGTCTTTATCGGTCTTGCAGGGATGATGGATCCACCAAGGGAGGAAGCAATAGAAGCTACAAAGATTTGCAAACAGGTACATATCAAACCTGTCATGATTACCGGAGACCATAAATTAACTGCGGTAGCGGTCGCGAAAGAGATTGGTATCTATAATGAAGGTGATATGGTGCTGACTGGTGAAGAGTTAGAAAAAATGTCTGATGAGGATTTTGAGAAAATTGTTAATAAGGTGACAGTTTATGCCAGGGTTTCTCCAATGGATAAGTTAAAAATCGTGAAGGCATGGAAGAAAAGAGGCGAAGTTGTTGCAATGACCGGTGACGGTGTGAATGATGCCCCTGCACTAAAACATGCTGACATTGGAGTAGCAATGGGTATTACAGGCACTGAGGTGACAAAAGAGGCATCTGATATGGTTCTGAGTGACGACAACTTTGCAACCATTGTAAAAGCCATTGAACGTGGCAGATGGATTTACGACAATATAAAGAAATATCTCACCTATCTCCTCAGGTGTAACATTACTGAAGTAATAGTGATTGGTGGGGTAGTTTTGATAATGGGACCTGAATACCTGCCTCTTTTACCGGCTGCGATATTGTATATAAATTTGGTTACTGATGGACTCCCTGCCTTAGCCCTGGGAGTAGCACCTCCAGATCCTGATATAATGCAACGACCACCGAGAGACCCAAAAGAAAGTGTGTTCTCAAAAGATGTACGTGCATTCATAGCACTGGCATTGTTTATTGAGATTCCCTTTTTCTTCTTCCTCTTCTTCCATGATCTT
>JAOUJR010000270.1 GCA_029883145.1 Nitrospirota bacterium | reverse complement strand
AGAAGAGCGTTAAGTTCTTGGATTAATCTCGATTACGACAACCCTTCCAGTATCGGGATTATGCGCAAATTGAATATTTGTACCACCTATTACCTGAATAGCTTCAACAATATCATAAGAATGTTTTTGAAGGCGCTTCTGAAGCTCAGCGTCAATAGTGAGCATAGGCGCAGTGCAAAATGAGTCACCAGTATGTACTCCCATAGCATCCACATTTTCTATGAAACACACGGTAATCATCTGATTCTTTGCATCTCTTACTACCTCAAGCTCCAACTCCTCCCACCCAAGGACTGACTCTTCAACCAGCACCTGGCCCACGAGACTCGCTGAGATGCCACGGCTCGCAACCGTTCGCAACTCCTCTACATTGTAAACCAGGCCTCCTCCTGTTCCTCCAAGACAGTATGCCGGACGAATGACGACCGGATAGCCAAGTTCAGAAGCAATTCTTTCAGCATCCTGTACACTAAATGCTGGTTCGCTTTTAGGCATGTCAATTCCGAGCCGTTCCATTGTTTCTTTAAATGCGATACGATCCTCGCCACGTTCGATGGCATCCACCGCAACTCCGATAACCTTGACGCCATATTTTTCAAGTATGCCTGAACGTGCAAGTTCTGAAGTAAGATTAAGACCTGTCTGACCGCCAAGATTAGGCAATAAGGCATCCGGCCGTTCCTTTTCAATGATTTCTTCAATGGTTTGAACATTCAGAGGTTCAATATAGGTCACATCTGCCATACCCGGGTCTGTCATGATCGTTGCCGGATTTGAATTGACCAGCACAATTTCATATCCTAATTTCCGAAGGGCTTTGCATGCCTGGGTACCTGAATAATCGAACTCACATGCCTGGCCAATAACAATAGGCCCTGAACCGATAATCATTACCTTCTTTATGTCATCACGTTTTGGCATACTCGTACATTTTGATGAGGAAAATAAATGTATGACATTTTTGTTTCAGGCTACACAACTTTGTAAGTTTATCAGAAGACGATATATCTCATCAAGCAATTTATAACTTTGATGGAAACGTTACCGGTTCATTCTTCTTTTGCTTTTCTTGGAAACGGAAGTGCGGTCGCCATCCCTTTTGCAAGGAGTTTCTTTGTATTCTCACTTTCTGCTTTAAATTCAACAACCATGAGGCTCTTCCCTTTATGAATCACTTTTGATTCAGCTACTACATAATCATCAAGAGAAGTTGAACGAAAAATATTAAAGCTCCATTGCACACCAACAGCATCAGTTATTGAGTTTACAGATATGGCAAATGCGACGTCCAGAAGTGTAAAAATCAGAGCTCCATGGGCAATCTGGTGGGCGTTTAAGAACTCCTTTCTTACTTTTGCTCTGAGTCGAGCATACCCTTCATCTGATTCTAAGAGTTCCATGTGAAACAGGTGAAAGAGCATATCACCTTTTATAATTTCTTTAACTCTATCCATAGTATCCATAGTGTTACTCCTCTACTTTACAAGTTATTCTTTCTCATTAAACATACTCCAACAAATGAATACACCTGACAAAAAGCTAATGTACAGAGCAAGAAAAACAGGGGTCATATGCCCTGACAAGCATCTCGCATTTTAATGCTATCTCTTCTTTGTCCTCATGTATATATTGCTGCACAAGTCTTTTTAGATTCTCTTCAAGCCCTAAAAAATTATGAGCAGTAGGGGTAACGATATTTGCCCTTTCAACAACACCCCTTCTGTTTAAAACATAATGATGACAGAGAAGTCCTCTCGGCGCTTCTGTGATTGCAATACCCTCCCCTTCCCTCACCTTTATTACAATTTCAGGCTTTTTAAAATGAACACCTTCGAGAAGTTCTCTACATTCGCTTATTCCATGCACTATCTCTATTGCCTGAGCAAGATTGTTATGGAATGGATTATAATCAGGCACCTTAAAGCCTATCTCCTCTGCTGCCTTTTTCGCATCCCTGTGCAGCATATTAAATTTGAGATTCAGTCTTGCCAAAGCGCCTACCATAAAAGAACCCTTACCTTTGATAACTGTCCTCTTTGCATTGGAGTATGAAATCTCATCCTCCTCGAAGATTGAGTAATACTCATCCTCTTCCATCCTAATTCCATTTTGAGATACGATAATCCCCCCATTTATCGCATAGTGAGCAGGGCTGCTTATTGCCACATATTCTGTGTTATATGTAAAATCGGGGAACGGGAGCGCTGAGACCATTTTCAATGTTTCTTTTGCATCATCCTTTATGTTTTCCAATTCTCCCACTATTTTTTCAATTTTATCTCTGGGAGGCAGGCTGGTAAAACCGCCGACAACCATTGACACAGGATGGAGCGGCCTGCCTCCAAATAAGGCAGTCACCTTGTTTACCACTTCCTTCATCCTGTTCAGTCTTTTTATCTCTGACTCAAATCTCGAAAACATATCAGGTATTGAACAAAGCCTGTGATAATCAGGCAATGCAAGCATATAAAGATGTACAAGGTGACTTGAGACAATCTGGCTCAATGCCATTACTCTCCGAAGGGTTATACTGTCACGTGAAGGGGTAAAGCCTAATGCCTTTTCTAATGCCCTTATCGCAGTGGTCATATGGGATACCGGACATATGCCACAAATCCTTGCAACGATATCAGGAACTTCATCATAGCTCCTGTTGCAGAGAAAACCCTCAAAAAACCTTGGTGGCTCCCATATGTTCAATTTCAGGTCTTTAAGTGTACCATCTTCAATATCAAGTTTAACTGCTCCTTCACCTTCTACCCGAGCAATATAATCAATATTAATCTTCATAAAATTCTGCTGTCTTTCTGAATTCTGTGGTGACAGACCCGAATAAAGTAAATTTCCTGATTATGTCCTCAGAAGACACTCCCATTGACCTAAATTTTTTTGCGAGTGCTAAAGCATTTGCCTGTCTCATCGGCCCCCAGCATGAATAGCACCCCCTGTTATACGAGGGGCAGAGCGCTCCACAACCGGCATTTGTCACTGGTCCCATGCACGGCATATTATGAGCAACAAGAAGACATATGTTACCCTGCAACTTGCACTCAATGCACACGCTATATTCAAGAAAATCAGGCTTTTTCCCGGAAAGAACAGATGTCAACGCCTCATAGAGGTCTCTCTCTCCCGGAGGGCAGCCCATTATAAAGCCGTCTACATGAACGTAAGCATCTATCGCGCTGGGTCTAATTGAGTGGATTGCTGAAAGGTCATGATAAACCCTTTTTTCTACCTCAAGTTCTGGATGTATAGATTTAATGGCAGGAATCCCGCCATTTATCGCACATGAACCTATTGCGAAAAGATATGTACTTCTTTCTCTTATTTTTTTTAATTCATCAGCCTGCCATGATTCTGTGACCG
>JAOUJR010000154.1 GCA_029883145.1 Nitrospirota bacterium | reverse complement strand
CAAGCGCAATATCAAATGGGCCTTCAGGTGTCCCGCCGCTTGTGACCATCTTGCAGAATACAAATTCAAAGTTATTCAGCGTTTCAATTATATATTTCTGAAAATAGATAAACTGGAACTCGCAGCCGGCACAGCATGAATATTTAAAGAACCCTAATCGTGGTTTTTTTTTCAGAACAACCTCCTCTTCCTCAGGACAATGGAACATTTTTAAAATAAATTTATAGAAACAATATACCACAAGAGACACCCTGATACAAACAGAAATACAAAAACAGGTAATGCCTTGACCTTAATGAATATTTCTATTGATAACTTTTCTCCTTTTATTGTTAATATAATTACTCATTTACATAACGAACGACTAATGCAAGAGTATAGGTAAGGGAGGTGACATGACAATGGAATATGATCCCGCCTTTAAAAATCAACACTCAAGATATTTCACTCTTATTTTATTTATTATTATCACAATGCTTATTTCTGCTATCTGTTGCGCAGAAGATTCTTCAAACCCCTTGCTTTTAAAAGACAGGACAAACACTTCAGGAATAATCACCATTTCTGAGGGGCTACAACTCGCAACAGAAAAAAATCGCATTATTAAGATTGCGTCTCTCAATAAAGATATCGCACACACTGATATATTAGTGGCTCAATCGAGGTTTCTCCCCAGTATTGATGCATCTGCAAATTATACTTTTTTCGCACATCAGCCAGGATTTCGTTTTGGCACTCAGAATGCCTATTCATCAGAAAAAAGTTTTCCGTCTTATGGGGTTAATATTTATCAAACACTTTATGACTTTGGGGCCAGAACATCGAAGTATGAGGCATCTAAAAACTTTCTTGAAACAACAAAACTTGATATAGCAAGGACAAGAAACCTTGTCGCTCTTGACTTTATCACCGCATATTTTGATCTTCTTGAGACTGAAAAAATGATTTTAGTATCTCAAAAGGAAGTGGAGAGGCTCGAATCGCATTTACAGGTTGCACAAAATCTTTATCAAGAAGGTGTAATCACAAAAAATGATCTGCTCCAGGCTGAGGTAAAGCTCTCTGATGCAAGACAGAAACTTCTCACAACCAAAAATGTGAGAGCTGTTCATACATCAAAGATCAATACAATTCTTGCAAGACCATTAAAGGAAGAGTTCCGGGTGGTAGAAGTACCCGTTAATAACTTCAAGACCATTGACCTTGAAAATGCATGGGAGTATGCTGAAAAACAGAGAACTGAGCTCCAAATAATAGACCAGGAATTGAAAATTGCAGGTTTAGAGGAAACCGTCAAAAAATCTGAATACTATCCAACGATTTTTGCTCTGGGTGGATATAATTATTCAGAGAACCGTTATATGCTTCATGATGACAACTGGTCTTTAATCTTCGGGCTTAATCTCAATCTCTTCAGCGGTGGGAGCACAAAAGCTGAGGTAGCAAAGATCAAATACAAACAGGACCAACTCCTTGAACAGAGGAGTAAACTTCTTGATGACATAAAACTCGAGGTGAAAAAAAATTATCTTGATATGGAAAATGCCGGAGAGAAAATTCAGGTGACAAAAGAGGCTGTCAGTCAGGCTGAAGAAAATTTGAGGATTAACAAAATAAGATATAAAGAAGGCATCGGCACTGCAACAGATGTACTTGATGCAATTACACTCCTTACCACTGCTGAGACGAATTATTATAAGTCAATTTATGATCTCAGACGCGCACAGGCAGGGCTTATGTATGCAATGGGATATGATTTAGTATCGTCTTATTTATGACTCTGAAAATACTCCTCGTTAACCCGTGGATATACGACTTTGCAGCGTTCAATCTATGGTCAAGACCTCTGGGACTACTTCATGTCGCAGAATATCTCAGCTCCTTTGATACAAAACTTTCACTCATAGACTGTACGGATTCATTCGAAACAAACAAATACGGTGCAGGGAGATTCAGGGCAGAAATAGTTGAAAAACCTTCTATATTAAAATGCATTCCCAGGTTTTATAAACGATATGGAATCTGTTTAAACGATTTTGCAAACAAATTAAAAGGCTTCACACCTGTTGACATCGTTTTAATGACCTGTATCATGAGTTACTGGTACCCAGGGATACAAAAGACAGTCGAAATTATAAGAGATATATTGGGCAATGTCCCGGTAATTCTTGGAGGAATCTATTCAACCCTATTCCATGAGCACTCCTCCAAAAACTCGGGAGCTGACTTCATTTACAAAGGAACCCTGGACAACAGCCTTTATTCTACATTAAATACTTTTGGCTTCAAGCTTCAAAAGAAAAGGGAACCGATTCCTTACTACAAACTCAATCTCTATGAAAATTATCCTTTTGCACCAATTCTCACATCCCAAGGGTGCCCTTTTCACTGCTCATACTGCGCCTCAGGGTCTCTTCACAATAACTACCAGAAACGTCCGATAGACTCAGTCTTAGAAGAGATCAGGGAACTTTATAATCTTGGTATCCGTGATTATTCCTTTTATGATGATGCTCTTTTATTCGATTCTGAAATTCACCTCAAGCCATTACTCAGAGGTATTATCAAGGCAAGGCTCAATGTCAGGTTTCACACCCCCAACGGCCTGCACGCACGATTTATTGACGAAGAAAGTGCACTATTAATGAAGGCAGCTCATTTACAGACTATACGTTTAAGCCTTGAAACCGTTAATGATGAACGACAGAAAAAAATAGGGGACAAGGTCACTAATGAGGATTTAGAAAATGCGGTGATGTCTCTGAAAAAACAAGGGTACACAAAAAAAGAGATAGGTGTCTACCTGATGTACGGGCTTCCCGGACAGGAATTGGAGGAGATAAAGAGCGGAATCAGATTCTTAAAATCTCTTGACGTCAGTATACATCTCACTGAGTTTTCACCGATTAAAGGTACAAAATGCTGGGATGCACTCGTGCAGAGTGGTTGTATAGACGATAATCTCGACCCATTATTGACGAATAATACGGTATTTTCATATATCTATTCTGCCTACGATCCAAAAGATGTAGAAAAGATGAAGCTCGATGTGAAGGAATACAATCATTCACTATGAACATTGTCGCGGCAAAAGGACTCACAAAGGATTATGGCTCTCTCAGAGCAGTAGACAATATAGATTTTGAAATTTTAAAAGGCGAATGCTTTGGCTTTCTCGGACCTAATGGTGCAGGGAAAACAACAGTGATGCTCATAATCCACTGTTATATGCCTCCGACCTCAGGAGATATACAGGTATTTGGCTTGGATGTTGCGAAAAGCCCGAGTCTGATTAAGTCGCGAATAGGTGTCATGCCACAGGAGAATAATCTTGATCCGGATCTCACAGTGTTTGAAAACCTGATTGTTTATGCACGCTATTTTGACATTTCAAAAAGAGTTTCTTTATCCTTAGCATGGGAACTTCTTGATTTTGTAGAGTTACGAGAAAAGGCTCCTGTAAATATAAAAAGCCTCTCCGGTGGAATGAAAACAAGGCTCCTCCTCGCAAGGTCGCTGATTAACAATCCAGAGCTATTAATTCTTGATGAACCAACTATCGGCCTCGACCCTCATAGCAGGCATTCTGTCTGGGACAAACTCAATGATCTCAAGTCAAAAAACACCACCCTCATACTTACTACCCACTATATGGATGAGGCTGAAAAACTCTGTGACAGAGTTGCCATTATGGATTCCGGAAAAATTATAACGATTGATTCACCATCAAGACTTATGAGTATGTATAAAGGAAACCTTGAAGAGGTTTATTTAAAACTGACCGGACGATGGCTCACAGGGGAGGTCACTTGAAAATTAAAAGGGCATTCAGAGTCTGGCAGAGGCATCTTACTGTTTATACAAAGCTTTATAAATCAAGTATAGCTCTGAATTTTGTCGAGCCTGTTCTTTATCTTGTTGCTTTAGGACTGGGACTTGGTGCTTTCGTAAAAGAAATCAATGGTATCCCTTATATAAATTTTATCGCTCCTGGCATAATCGCATCATCTTCTATGTTCGCAGCAACGTATGAGTGCACTTATGGCACTTACGTAAGAATGACCTATCAGAAGACATTTGATGCAATACTTGCAACACCTGTCAATATTGACGATCTTGTGGCAGGTGAACTGATGTGGGGCGCAACCAAAAGCATGTTTTACGGCACAATCATAATCCTCGTCATTTCTTTATTCGGGCTTGTGGATTCGCCATTAATAATCCTCGCCATCCCTGTCCTCTTTGTAAGCGGACTCATTTTTTCTGAGATTTCTGTCATAGCTGCAGCCACAGTTCCGGGAATAGAGTCTTTTAATTATTTTTATACTCTCTTAATGACACCCATGTTTTTGTTTTCAGGAATCTTCTTTCCCCTTGACAATCTGCCACCTGTCATTTCCAGGATAGCTTTTTTTACTCCTCTTTACCACCTTGTGAATATCTGCAGGTCATTTTCTTCAGGACTAT
Organism: Nitrospirota bacterium; assembly: GCA_029883145.1. Lineage (GTDB taxonomy): Bacteria > Nitrospirota > Thermodesulfovibrionia > Thermodesulfovibrionales > SM23-35 > VGWZ01. The sequence goes on along the minus strand of JAOUJR010000154.1, from coordinate 473 downwards.
TATTAGGAACTCAATTGGATATCGTCTGGATTTTTGCTGTGACTCTACTCCTTGCTCCCTACTCTTTCAGACTCATGCGCAGGCGAATAATAAAATGACGTGATTTGTTTATCTAATCACTGTCCTTTGACGTATCTCCATCACGGAGCATTTTTTCAACTGATGGTATAAGTTTTATTTTGACGATCACCTTACTATCCCTCATCCAGTAGTCAACATCGAGAACATCAGAAACACCAAAGGTAAGCGGGAAATACAATGGTCTTACTTCAAATCCTATGATATTCCCTTTGTCATCAATAATCTTCCCCAGTTGAGAGCGATGAAACGAACTATGCCAGCTTACAAACTTTTCCGCTTCAGCAAGTGCTTCTTTTGCATGGATACCCTTCTTTACCGTATAGTCATGTTCAGGTGCATATGGTTCAAAGGTATACTTATCTCCTTCTTTATCAAAAATCGCAATGGTTTCT
>JAOUJR010000068.1 GCA_029883145.1 Nitrospirota bacterium | reverse complement strand
AGTGTCTCCAAGTCTTTTTGCATTCTTTATCACCTGAACCTGATAGTCCTTGAATTCCTGGGTAAGCGCTTCTTTCAGGGCAACTGCCTTTGCAGCAATGGTATGAACAAGCGGCCCACCCTGAATTCCGGGGAACAACATTTTGTCCACTGCCTTTGCATACCCTGCTTTGCACATTATCATCCCGCCCCTTGGACCTCTCAGGGTCTTATGAGTTGTCGTTGTCACAAAATCTGCATAAGGAACAGGGGATGGATGAAGCCCTGTCGCAACAAGCCCAGCGATGTGTGCGATATCTGCCATAAGATATGCTCCAACTTCTTTCGCAATCTCAGAGAATAATTTGAAATCGATGATCCTTGAATAAGCACTCGCACCGGTGAGTAACATCTTTGGCTTATTTTCTATTGCAAGACGCCTCACCTCATCAAGGTTGATATACCCTGTCTCTTTATCAACACCATAGGTCACTGTCTTAAATAACATTCCTGAAAAGTTTACTGATGCGCCATGCGAAAGGTGGCCTCCATGACTCAAACTCATCGCGAGAATAGTATCGCCTGGCTTAAGTACAGAGAAATAAACTGCCATATTCGCCTGGGTACCTGAGTGAGGCTGGACATTCACATGTTCAGCACCGAAAAGTTCCTTAGTCCTTTCTATCGCGAGGTTTTCAACAACATCTGCGAACTCACACCCACCATAATACCTTTTCCCTGGATAACCTTCTGCATATTTATTTGTAAGGACAGAACCCTGCACTTCAAGTACGGAAGGTCTTACGTAGTTCTCAGAGGCAATGAGTACTATATTTTCTCTTTCCCTCTTTATTTCTTTCTGTATTGCCTCAAATACCTCTGGATCGGATAACCTGAGATTCTCAAGAAACATGTCGTAATTGTTCCTCTATCTGTTTTATTTTAGTAAGTCTTATGCAGTGTCTTTCTCCCTCAAAAGGAGTGTTTATCCATGTCTTTACAATTTCTTTTGCGAGGTCTTTTCCGACTATCCTTCCTCCGAAAACAAGGATATTCGCATCATTATGAAGTCTGCTCATCTTTGCGGTGAAGAGATCGTTGCAGAGAGACGCCCTTACCTCTGGAAATTTATTCGCGACTATAGACATACCTACTCCGGTTCCGCAGATGAGTATCCCTCTTTCAATCTTTTTATTAGATACTGCCTCTGAGACTTTTATGCCAATATCAGGATAATCTACTGATTCAGGGCCATTTGTACCGAAGTCAATACTCTCGATGCCGAGATCACTTAATAGTGCGATGATCTCTTTTTTCAGCTCGAAACCTGCATGGTCGGACCCAATTGCAATTTTCATGTTATAATTTTAATATCTTATCCAAGAGATTATCTGGAAGTCAAGGATTCATAGAGAAAAAGCCCTTGACCAAAACATAATGTACTATTTAAAATTAAAAAATTCAAGGCTCAGTATTTTCCAGATGTTCATCAATCTTTGAATGTGCATTTTGTATTCTCAGGGGCCCATAGCTCAGCTGGTAGAGCTACCGGCTCATAACCGGTTGGTCCCAGGTTCGAGTCCTGGTGGGCCCACCATACTGTTGCATGCTGCAAAAGTGGATTTTAAGTGAAGAGTGAATAGTAATGTATAAAAACATACATTTAAATCTATCTCTTTCAAAGGTAAGCTCGAAAAACTTGTGCAGCAAGTTTTTGTGGTGGGCGGCTTGAAAGATCAGCTAAAGCTTTTGATCAGCCTCCAGGAACTTGATATCCGGATCCTCGAAAAACAATCGATTATAAACGAAATCCCCTTGAAAATTTCCGGGGCAGAAACACGTCTTAATAAAATACTGGCAAATCTTGAAAAAATAAAACAGGGTCAAGAGTCGCTTGAAAAAAAGAAACGTGATAAAGAGAGAGCATTAGATGACATCAATGAGAAGATTAAAAAACTGAAAACACGTATCACACAGATAAAAACAAATAAAGAATATCAGGCCCATTTAAAGGAGGTAGAATCCGTTGAAAAAGAGCGTTATGCTATAGAAGACGAGATACTTCTCATTATGGAAGAGATAGAGACCTCTTTAAAGGAATCAAAATCACGGGAGGAAACGATAAGATCTGAAAAGAATAAGGTAGATGAATTCAAAAAGAAACTCGACGGAGAGATAGTAGAAGCAGAGAAAGAACTCTCAGCCCTTCACGAAGCAAGATCAGGGATTAGTGAAAGTATTGATGAAGAGTTATATAACCTGTATATGAATCTGATTAAATCAGGCAAAGGGTTGGCAGTAGTGGAAGCAAAGGAAGAGATATGTCTGGGATGCAATATGAATTTTCCCCCGCAACTCTTTGTCGAGTTAAAAAAGAATGAAGAAATTATTCAATGTCCCCAGTGTCACCGCATACTTTATTTTAAAAGCGATTAACCAATAAAAAAATCCTTTTAAAAATTTAATATTTATTATATACTAATAAAAAAATGTTATAGGCCAGAGCAGGAGGGTGGCCGCTCCGATTGAGGCACAGCCTCAGTTTGGGAGGAAAGTCCGAGCTCCATAGGGCAAGGCGGTCGTTAGCAGCGACTGGGGGTAACCCCAAGGAAAGTGCCACAGAAAGGGAAACCGTCCAGACTTTGTCGGGATAAGGGTGAAAAGGTGAGGTAAGAGCTCACCAGTTGGGATGGCGACATCTCAAGCTTGGAAAACCCCGCCTGGAGCAAGGTCGAATAGGTTCCGTTTTGAGAGGGGCCCCTTCAAATCACTGTCCGCCTGAGGCGGATGTGAGACGGAACGGGTTGTACTGCAAGAGTCTGGTGGTAACATCAGACCATAGAGGAATGACCACAGAAACAGAACTCGGCTTATTACCTGCTCTGGCAATAAACAAAAAGACTGTGGTGAGCATTATTTTAATTAATCATCATATACTCATTATAAACTGCTCAGTGATAAGAGGAGAATGGAACATAAACTAAAAGTTTTCTGCACAGTAGCTGAAACAAGGAGTTTTTCAAAAACCTCTGAAATTATCCATCTCACTCAGCCTGCAGTGAGTCTTCAAATCCAGGCCCTGGAGGAGAAATATGAGACAAAACTATTTGACAGGTCCTCAAGCAAGGTTAACCTCACACCTGCAGGAGAAGTTCTCTATAAATATGCAAAAGATATCCTCGCACTTTATGCCGCTTCAGAAAAGGTGATAAGCGAAATGACAGGCCTTGTAAAAGGAAGTATCACTATCGGCGCAGGGTCTACTATTGGCAATTACCTTTTACCAAGTGTGATTACAGATTTCAGAAAGGCGCATCCCAAAATCAAGGTGCACCTCCTCATCGGCAATATGCAGAAGGTAATCGAGTTGCTCAACTCTGGCAATATTAATATCGGTTTTGTCGAAGGTGATGTGAAAAGACATAAGATGTTCACCGAAAAACTGATCTCTGATGAACTTTTAGTCATCGTCCCTCCCTATCATCCATGGGCAAGCAGAAAAGAGATATCCGTAACTGAACTTATAGATGAGCCTTTCATCTTCAGAGAAGCCGGGTCCAGCACAAGGCAAACAATAGAAAAGTTTCTCTCCAGACATGGAATCACCACACAGGATATGAAAGTATCTATGGTTCTCGGAAGCACAGAGGCCATTAAAGATGCAGTTGAGAATGGACTGGGTATCTCGATAATTTCACAGTGGGCTGCAAGAAAAGAAAGCAAGTACGGGATACTTCACTTAATCAACCTCAAAGAAGAAAAGATGGTAAGAAATTTTTCCCTCCTCATTTATAAGAATTCAGTCTCTACTCACGCAGTAGACGAATTTCTGACATGTATGCGGGCCTATCCATTTGAAGAACTCCTCTCTTAAAGACAGTGACCAACTGACGACCGACAACTAACCACTGCTGCAATAGATTCTGAAATTAATATCTTGGAATGCCTTGTTCCTCTTTTCCACCTCAGTGAGCCATCTTTCTGAAACGTTATTTGAGATTATTGATTGATAGAGTCGGTGAAACGTTTCTATATGTCCTTCAAAACGCTTTTTTGCATATTCTGAAGCAGTGCCTATCTTCATGATGAATGCCCAGTCACTCTGCTGCGACATAAGTAACTCTCTTGCAGCCTGATTAAGAGCCCGCTCAAGAAGTGAGGAAGTAAAAAGGTGAGGTGGAGAGGAATGAGAAAACCTGTCAGCAAGATATATCATGCGTTCTGTTGACTTATGGAGGTGACGATAGATATAGTCGTTCGTGCTATTCAGCCAGACCTCATTATATCCCTTATTCCCCCAGCTTGACATAGATGGTTGACAGGTCTGTAAACCTTTAGAATGAGAGTCTTGCAGACAAAGATATTCTGAAGGTGTAATGGTAGTAAAATTTCTATGCTTGAGAAATAGTTCTCTCAAAAGAAAATCAAGCCACTCCGGTCCCTCAAACCACCAGTGACCAAAAAGCTCAGCATCATAAGTTGCGGTAATTACCGGTTTAAGGTGGGCACGTCGAAACCTGCGGGTATCTGATAATAAATGTATCTGAATTTCCCTGTTCACAATAAAATTTCTCGCATGTTCTTCTGCCCTCTTCTTTGCATTGTCTAGAACATATGGCTCTTTATTATCTGTCTTTCCTGTTACCCTGTAATATTTCAAACCTGTATATGTTCTTATTCCGTCAGGGTGAATATAAGGTTTTATGTAGTCAAAATCGAGGTCATATCCGATATCTCTGTAAAAGTCCCTGTAATCAAAGTCACCCGGATACCCTTCAATAGAAGACCAGACCTGCTTTGAGGATCTTGCATCCCTGCCGAATGCAGCAACACCTGACGGGCATGAAATGGGTGTGTACACTCCAAATCTGGGTGATGGAGTTCCGTAAAGTATTCCATGGGTATCGAGAAAGAAAAACTTTATACCTGCCTCTTTTGTATATCTATCAATACCCGGTACATAGCCACACTCAGGCAACCATATACCATTGGGGTATCTCCTGAAATTTTTCTTGTAGTGTTCTGCGGCTATTTCTATCTGTGCCCTTACTCCCTCAGGGTACATGGATAGATTGGGGAGAAAGGCATGGGTTGCAGCAGAAGTGATAAGTTCAATTTTCCCTGCATCCTGCAGTGCCTTAAAAGCAGAGGTGAGGTCTCTCCTGTAGACCTCTTTAAAAAGATAGTCAATCCTCAGGAATCTTTTTCTATACATTTTGACTATTGGTTCAAAGCGAATGTCTCCCCAAGTCCTGTAACCTTCTTTTTCTGATAACTCGATTAACCTCTCGATATGCCTTGTATATCTTTCTCTGAGAAGGTCATCATTAAACATCTCTATAAGCGTGGGGCTCAGTGATAGCGTGATTCTGAAATCAATGCCATCATTGATAAGTCTATTGAACATATCGAGGAGCGGGATATAGGTCTCCGTAACCGCTTCATAGAACCAGTTTTCTTCAAGGAAATACTCATGCTCCGGATGTCTTATATAGGGCAGATGGGCATGGAGAACTATGCAGAGATAGCCTTTATTCATTTGAAAAACCACGAAATTTTAATACCAAACTTAAATCTTGCATACGAAAAACATCACAATGTTATCTTAGTGAGGCATATTATACCAGAAAACCTTATATGATTTAATTAAACTAGTGTACTGTCCCTAACAGTTCTGTACATTTTCTTGTAGTGTCATTCCGCACTTGATGCGGAATCCAGAAAAAACAAGGACTGGATTCCTGCTTTTGCAGGAATGACATAAATGTGTAAACTTAATTGTGAGACACCACACTAGTCAGGGTCTTATGCACTCCCTTCTTTAAATCTTGTCACACTATAAAATTAAAGGTGACAGTAAGAGCATGAATATTTCTTCCTCCTCCTAATAATTGACTGTTTCCGTTCTTAAATTATGTGTGCTGGTATTGTTTTTCGACAAATGCCTCTATAGCTGAAGTGAAGTGGGTGCTGAGGTCTATAAATTTTACGCCATACCGATTGGTATCATGTTTGGTTTCTTTTTCAAGAACCCGCACAATCTCAGCATTTGTGGTTATGTGCGTAGAATCAGGAAGGGAGAAAGAGCACTTTATAGTGTCACTTTCATAAAGAATAGCGTCTAATCGAAACAGCATGCCCGAAATGCTGATATTTTCTATATATCCAGTAAAAGGCTTTTTCTTTGATGCTCCATGAATTGTCATGCTTACTGGAACCCTATATGACCTTCTCTGAGCGATGTGGAGGAGTTGATACGATTCCTGCAACAGAACCGCATTGTTGACTGGACTGGAGATAAATGCATTGGCTTTGCATTGTAAACATCGCTCAAAGTCTGACTCAGTGTGAGAGCCTATAATAATGAGGGAAACTTTGCATAATTCATTATCGTCACGTATAAGGGAGGAGAGAATTTCACCGCTCATTTCTGGTGTATCGAGCTTCGCGATAATAAGGTCTGCTTTTTCAGCCCTGTGGAGAGCAAGAGTTTTCTCATTTGTGGCTGCGGTAAATATTTTGATGACTGACCTGTTGAGAAAACTTTGTTCCCTTTCGAGGTTTGCATAAATGTCTTCTGCAATAATGACCTTTTTCATGGGGGCTATCAGTACTTGTATAATAATATTATATATCAGGATTCAGATGTAAAGTATATATACTCTGTTGAGGTGTTATAGCGTTTAATTGTGGCGCAAGAATAAGATATCTCTCACTTGGCTTTACAGACCTGCACTTTAAATGGCTTTTCTTTGTCAATTTATTGTATACTTAAAAAGTTATTGCTTTGTCCTGCCATAGACATTGCCGATAAAATCAAAACGTAAAAAGAAAATGGCCTGATGTATCTGTATAGGTTACCTGCAGTGAAACAGATCAGATTATTTATTTTTGGAAAAGAGGGGTAGAGTTTGTGAAAGATGAAGAGTTAAGGAATATCGCCATCATCGCCCATGTTGATCATGGCAAAACCACACTCGTTGACGGGATGATGAAACAGGCCGGGATATTCCGTTCCAATGAGAAGGTACAGGAACGTATCATGGACAATATTGATCTTGAGAGGGAACGCGGCATCACGATCATGGCAAAGAACGCAGCCGTGAGATACAACGGCATAAAGATAAATATTGTGGATACCCCTGGTCACGCAGACTTTGGCGGTGAGGTTGAGAGGACACTGAAGATGGTGGACGGAGTGCTATTGCTTGTTGATGCCTCGGAAGGTCCTCTGCCCCAGACGAGGTTTGTGCTTCAAAAAGCTCTTGAACGTAAGCTTAAACCGATACTTGTTATCAATAAAATAGATAGGCCTGATGCGAGGATACAGGCTGTGTTAAATGAGGTCTATGACCTTTTTATTGATCTTGATGCAACAGAAGAGCAACTTGATTTCCCTGTTATTTATACAAATGCAAAGCAGGGTTATGCAAAACTGAGCATGGAGGAAGATTCAGATAACCTTAAACCGCTCTTTGATACGATAATGAAGACTATACCCCCTCCCGAAGGTGAAAGTAACGGGTTATTGCAGATACTTGTCACCAATATAGATTATGACAACTATGTCGGAAGGCTCGCCATAGGACGTATAGTCTCGGGCACAGTGAAGGCAGGTGATAACGTCGCCATGGTAAAGGGAGACAGAGGAATGTCAAAGACAAAGGTATCATTCCTTTATACATTCCAGGGACTTGACAGGATTACGGCTGAAGAAGCCTCTGCAGGAGAGATTATTGCCCTTGCAGGGTTGGAAGGGATCAACATAGGAGATACCATCACAGACGCAGAAAATCCAAAGCCGTTGCCGATGATAAAGGTGGATGAGCCCACCATTTCAATGGTATTTTCTGTCAACACATCCCCTTTTTCAGGGAAGGAAGGTACCTATGTCACCTCCAGAAAATTGAGAGAAAGACTTGAGAAAGAACTCCTCTACAATGTAGCCATCAGGGTGGACTTTGATGAAACTGATTCCTTCAAAGTGATGGGACGCGGGGAACTTCAGCTCGCAATATTGATCGAGATGATGAGGCGTGGGGGATATGAACTTTCTGTTGCCATGCCTGAAACAATCACGAAAACAATACAGGATGTTCTGCATGAACCAATGGAACTGCTTGTCATCGACGTCCCTGAAGAGTATGTCGGTGTTGTTACCCAGCAAGTCGGTATGAGAAAGGGCACAATGCAGAAGATGCAGAACAATGGCTACGGCAGGGTGAGGCTTGAGTTCAGGATCCCCTCAAGGGGACTGATCGGTTTCAGGTCACAATTTCTTACTGATACAAGGGGAACAGGATTATTGAATCATCTCTTTGATGGGTATGATCCCTGGCATGGTCCTCT
>JAOUJR010000425.1 GCA_029883145.1 Nitrospirota bacterium | reverse complement strand
CAATAATTTTCTTGGAGAAGGAAATGGATTCACTCAGGTCTTCAGAACCGACATAATCTGCCTTGTTCTGGAGGAAGAATATCCTGTATGAGTATTCTTTTACATCCTTTAAGAAATCAAGTTCTGCCTGGCTCACTGGCTGGTCTACTGACAGAAGAAATAATGCTGCGTCAGATTTTGGAAGATACTGGTAGGCAACATCTGTGTTGTGCTGGTAAATAGAACCTACACCGGGTGTATCTATCAATCTTACACCATCTTTAAGATAAGGTGACGGATAGGTAATGATAACCTCCTGAACATTCTTCTCATTTTTAGGGTTTCCTTTCTCTGTCACATACTGTGAAAGGCTTTCAGGTCTGATCTCGGTCATCCTGCCATCATTGAAATAGACCTTTATCCTCAGCGCCTCACCGTATTTAAGGATTGTTGCTATAGAGGTAAGTGGCACCACTGCTGTGGGCAATATCTCTGTACCTAAAAGTGCATTAATAAGGCTGGTTTTACCTCTCTTGAACTGTCCGAGAACAACAAGATTAAACACGTTATCCTGGATTTTCTCTTTAAGTTCTTCAAAGGGGCACCCATGGATATTATCAACACCAGACATGGAATCAACACATTTTAAAAGCTCTTCTTTCAGATATGAATACTTATCAAGCATCTAACCCTCCTGATCATCACTCTGTCGGTAGGAGTTATTACTTGCCTTAAACTAAAAAACTCCTACCCTGTTAGCAAATAGCAATTAGTAATGAGCATTGAGTCAAAAACTGTCAGCTAATACTAAAAGCTTTTAACTAACACTGTAGGAGTTATCAGTCCGTTTAAAGCGGACGTTTGGCGAACTCCATCGCCTTTTTATAAAGTATCAGAATGAGTTTATTTATGTCAAAGGTTTTCACACATTAAACCTGAAATTAATGATATCTCCATCTTTTACTTCATACGTCTTTCCCTCGAGCCTTAAAAGCCCTCTTTCTCTTGCAGTATGAATATTCCCCACAGAGATAAAATCGCTAAAAGAGATGACCTCTGCCCGTATAAACCCTCTCTCAATATCAGAGTGTACCTTTCCAGCAGCCTTCTGTGCATTCATGCCCTTTGTAATTGTCCATGCCCTGACCTCATTTCCTGCATAGGTAAAGAATGAAATATACCCAAGGATGTCGTAGCAGACGTGAACAAGTTTGTTCAATGCAGGCTCTTCAATTCCAAGGTCATCGAGGAACATCTTTGCATCTTCAGGAGAAAGCTGTGAGATCTCCATTTCTATCTTTCCACACAGGGATACTACAGGGGGCAGAAGATAGCGCTTGACAGAAGGAAAGTTTTCATATCGCTCTTTTAAAAACCGCTCTATCTCTTTCTGAAGCACCTTTGCCTTATCTGTACTTAAATCCTTCTCGCCAATATTTAATACCATGACCTCAGGTTTTGTTGATAAAAACTGCAACGGACTCATCGCCTTTTTCTCTTCCTCATTAAACTCTATATCCCTGAGAACAATCTCTTTTTCAAGGGCTTCTTTGCACTTGAGAAGGAGTTTCTTTTCAGCCTCATCAGGTTTCTTCCCCTGCCTTATACCCTGCTCAATTCTATCAAGCCTTTTCTCAACAAACTCAAGATCACCGAATATAAGCTCAAGTTCAAGTGTCTCTATATCCCGACGCGCGTCGACATTCCCAGCAGGATGCATAACCTTATCATCTTCAAACGCCCTGACCACATGCACTATTGCATCAGCATCCTTTATTAAGTCAAAGACCTTTCTGTTCTGCTGCAAATCGCCTTTTGTAAGTCCTATGCAATCAATATATTCAATAGTGGCATAGGTAGTCTTTTTTGGTTTAAATATTGCCGACAGTTTATCAACCCTTGAATCAGGCACCTTCACCACACCTCTATTTGGTTCTCCGGTAGTAGTAGGATAAATGGTTGTCTCAAGTTTCTGGCGTGCAAGAGCATTAAAGATTGTGGTCTTTCCTGAATTCGACAATCCAATAATTGCTATCTTCAATGTGACTTCCTCAAAACTATTATATACCACCTGCCTTCCTGTGATTTACTTAAAATTAAACCTTTA
>JAOUJR010000067.1 GCA_029883145.1 Nitrospirota bacterium | reverse complement strand
CCAATGATTACTTGAACTTTTCTTCCGAGAGTTGATGTCATCTTCTGCCATTCGGAAAGAAGCATATTCTTTTTCATCTCATTAAGCGTTTTATACCTGGGACTGATCTCATTAAATACTTCTGCAATTATTATTTCCCTTGGATACAGTCTATCAGTCTCATTTTTCACAGACGTCGCTATTTGCTTTATTTCATCGGGGAATGCGTTCGAATCCATATTTACATTTATCCCTATACCCATAATAGCAAAGATAATTCTTTCAGGGGCTGTCTTTACCTCTGTAAGAATTCCGCCTATTTTTTTATCAGAGACTGTGAGATCATTCGGCCACTTTATCGTAACGTTTAGTCCTGTCATTTTTCTGAGTGCAGATGTACAACCGACAGCAGCCATTATTGTAAGAAGCGTCACATCTTCAGGTTTTATCTTCGGCCTCAGGATTATACTCATATATACGTTTACACCAGGCGGTGATACCCAATGTCTGCCGAGTCTCCCCCTGCCTTTTTCCTGGCTGTCAGCAAGTACAACAGTACCTTCTTGAGCACCTTTTTCAGCAAGCTGCGTTGCAATTGTATTTGTCGAACCAACAGTCTCATAAAAGAAAATCTCTCTGCCGATTTCACCTTTTATCTTTGCTTTTATAGCCTCGATTTTCAACACTATTCTTCCTGCAGTATTACTACCTCAATCTTTCCTTTCAGCCCATCTGCAAAAATCTTTGCATCATCCTTTGAGCCAACAATGGAGCCATAGTGCATCGGAATTGCAACCTTTGGCTTCATATCGAGTGCAGCTTTAATAGCCTCGTCTGCTGTCATCACATAGGTACCTGATACTGGCAGAAGTGCTATATCAACCTTAAAATTCTTCATCTCAGGGATATAATCAGTGTCCCCTGCAATATAAATCCTCTGACTTTTCACTGTGAATATATACCCAACCCAGCCATTTGCCTTTGGATGAAACTGCTTGTCCGTGTTATACGCAGGCACAGCCTCAATCTCAATGCCTTCAACATTAATCTTATCACCCGGCTTCACAAACTTTATCTTTCCTGATAATTTTTTTGCACAATCCGAGGTTGCAACAATTACCGTATTTGTCCCCTGAATCTTTTTCACATCATCCGGCGAACAGTGGTCAAAATGCTCATGAGTAATCAGGATAATATCTGCGGTATCTTTCTTTTTAATCTTGAATGGGTCTGTATAGATAACCTTTTCTCCAACGACTTTAAATGTATCATGCCCGAGCCAGTGTATATCCTTTACCATTGCCTTATCCCCCTTTCTTTCTGCCGAGGCAGAAATTGGCAGCAGTAAAACTATAATAATTTAAAAAATAATATGTAACATAACTTTTCACCTCTTCCTTTTAAATGAATTATATCACAAATTATTGTTATAATAATCGAGTTTCATCCCCGCAAAACATATGGGAAAAGTTATCACAATAGTAAACCAGAAAGGCGGTGTTGGGAAGACAACGACTGCCATCAATCTTGCCGCATCAATTGCTCTCGCGGGGAAAGACATACTCCTCATAGACACTGACCCCCAGGGAAATGCAACAACCGGACTTGGGGTATCAAAGGAAGACCTTGATAAAAGCCTCTATGATGTTTTTGCAAGCAGATGCGAGATTAGTGACACTCTGAAAACAACTCCCATGGAGCATTTGAATCTCTTACCTTCCACCATTGACCTCCTCGGGGTGGAGGTAGAGCTTGTGGGTAAAGAAGGAAGGGAGAGAGTTCTGTACAATGCGATAAGCTCAATCAGAGAAAACTATCGTTATATATTTATTGACTGCCCTCCTTCACTCGGGCTGCTCACATTAAATGCACTTGTTGCTGCTGACTCTGTCATAATCCCTGTGCAGTGTGAATATTATGCACTTGAAGGTCTTGGACTCCTCACGAGGACACTTCGTCTTGTGAGAAGTTCTTTTAATCCTGACCTCGATATCGAAGGAATACTGCTCACCATGTTTGATGCGAGAAATAATTTATCGAGTGAGGTTGCTGATGAGGTGAGAAAGCATTTTGGTGATAAGGTGTATTCCACTGTAATTCCGAGAAATGTTACACTTGGAGAGGCGCCAAGCCATGGAAAACCAGCAATTTTATATGATGTTCGATCAAGAGGAGCACAGAGTTATCTATCCCTTGCAAAGGAGATACTGAATGAAGACGGCGTTGGGCAAAGGTCTTGAAGCCTTAATACCTGAAAAGGGCGAAGAGGTTATTTATTTAACTATTGACCGTATCTTTCCAGGAGAACATCAACCGAGAAAGGCATTCAAGGATGATTCACTGAAAGAACTTGCGGCATCAATAAAAGAAAGAGGAGTGCTCCAGCCTGTAATTGTGTCACGTGTCGGAGATGGCACCTTCAGGCTCATTACCGGTGAACGCAGATGGCGTGCAGCAGCGCTTGCAGGGCTTAAAAAAATCCCTGCGCTGATAAAAAACTTTGCGTCAAAAGATTCTCTCGAAATAGCCCTTATAGAAAACATCCAGAGGGAAGACCTGAATCCCATCGAGACTGCTGAGGCATTCAGAAGATTGACTACTGAATTCAACCTGTCACAGGAAGAGCTTTCTGACAGGGTAGGAAAGGATAGAGCAACAATTTCCAACTACCTGAGGCTCTTGAAACTGCCAGAAGAGATTAAAGCTCTTATTTATAATGGCTCTTTGAGTATAGGACATGCAAAAGCGATCCTTGCAATAGAAGGAAAGTCTCACCAGATAGATGCAGCAAGAAAGGTTATCAAGAAGGGTCTCAGTGTGAGAGAAACTGAGGCGCTCACTAAAAAGGTCTCCAGGCCCCTAAAGGTAAAAGCAACTAAAGATCCTCAGATTTCATCACTTGAAGAAAAGCTGATCAGAAGCCTCGGCACAAAGGTTCGAATATTTCATAAAGGTAAACGGGGAAAAATTGAAATTGAATATTATTCCCTCGATGAGTTCGATAGGCTCTTAGAGATTTTATTAGGTGATGGAGGGCCATCATGAAAAAGGTGTTCATTATTCTATTAGCAGTAAGCTTTGTAGCTGTTAATTTGTATGGACGGGCACACTCAGAGGAAACCAAAAAAGAAGTTTCTTTTTTCAACTCAAGTTTACACCATACTGCCAGGGGGATGGCCTACTGGTATGACAAGGCTAATGGCGGCTTGGAAACCATTACCGGCATTCCTTACTCTAAGCTCTACTGTCAGAACTGTCATGTGCCTTCTTGCGATTCATGCCATAAAACCACTATCAATGGAAAACTTGCCTATTCAACAAAAGCTGCCCGGAACCAGGAAGTTTGCCTTAAATGCCATAAACGAGCAGCTGCCGTTATAGAAATGGACAAGGCCATGAACCAAATTGATGTTCATGCTGCAAAGGGGATGCAATGTATGAATTGTCATACCGCAAGAGAGGTACACGGTGACGGTACGGAATACAAATCTGCAAAACAAAAGAGGCATTGGATATAACGTGCGGGAAGTGCCATGCGTCTGTTAAACCAAGCGTCTCCCACAACGTCCATGGAGCAAAGTTAGACTGTAAATCGTGACATGTACGCCATGTTGTCAGTTGTTCCAACTGCCATATGGAGTCTTTTATCAAGAAAGGGGAACCGGTTGCCATTCCACTTGCAGGTTGGGTATTTCTGATGAACTATAATAACAAAGTGACATCAGCGAACATGCAGACATTCGTTGTAGAGGGTAATAAGACATTCCTTATGTTTGCACCACAAAACAGCCACTCCATTACGAAGGCAGGAAGAAAGTGCGAAGATTGTCATCGAACAGAGATTATAAAAAAGGTCCAAAACGGCAAATTGAACCTGACCTGGTTTGAAAAAGGAGCAGTAAAAAATGTGATGGGTGTTATCCCTGTCATGGATGGAGTGACCTATGATTCTGTATATCAAAATTATCAGGATGGCAAATGGGTACCGATCGAGAATCCGGCTGCGCCTGTGGTGCATTACTCAAGCTTTGGCAAACCTCTTACAAAAGAACAACTGAACAAGTTGTCTATGCCCATGGGGAAGAAATGAGGTGATACTGAGAGCATATATTTTTCGTTTTTGACTTCTCGAGTCTCTGGTTCATAGACTATATAAGGTTGTCTTGAAACCTTCAGTTGTCTTTTCTTTATCTGATTTCATAGCATCATCTAAATTTCCAGATACTCTTTTAAACTTATAATCTTTATGCCTTCACATTCTTTGAGTTTTAGCATTTCTTTATCTCCGGTCACTATTGCGTCAGCCTTACCATATAACGCACACTCAAGCACTCTGTTGTCAGGATCATCTTTTAAAACACGGAGCCTCTTGGTCGGCGCTACTATTTGAGCAAGCTCTGAAAGATAAAAGGCTACATGGCTTATGGCCTCTCTGTCACGATAAAATTTTGTGGAAAGCACTGATAAGACCTCATTGATAATTTCTCTGGAGATTATTAACAAGTCATTTCCATCAATTATTTTTAAAAGCGCCTTCTCGGCTTTACTGTGAGGAATTACAATCGCTGAAATAAAGATATTCGAATCAAATACCAGTTTCACTTTTTAAGCAATCTCTCAAGGTCTTTTTCAGTGAGAATGCCTTTTTCTTTTGCCTTGCGGCTCCAGTAGCTCTGAATCTGGTATAATTCTTTCTTAAGCCTCTCCTTTCTTGCGTTTCTCAAGGCTTCCTGAACCACCGCGCTTATGGTCTTGCCTTCTTCTTCTGCTCTCATTTCAATTTCTTCTGCGAGTTCCGGCGGAAGGGATATCGTCTTTTTCACTGCAGTTGCCATCTGAATACCTCCTGTGATGGTATGAATTAATCATACTATAAATCATTCTGCACATAAACTCAAGTGAGGAATAAAGAGATCAGATCTTTTCTGCTTTCTTTTTCTCTTTTGGCGTGAGCACCAATACCCTTATTGCCTCAAAAATCAACAGCACGCTCAGAATTAAGAGAATAATTCCACAAATGCCGAGGATTAATGTATCGGGTTTCATGGGCACACCCTTGAACACGTCAGGGAGTGAGTTCAAAAAAGGTACAACTAAATGTATCAAAGACCATAAGGTCATCCCTACCATGAATATCATCGGGAGGATAGAATAGAGTGCATTCTTCCCGCCCTTGATTAACCACACAGATATTGCCAGGAGTATCAGGCTGGCGAGCAATTGATTGCTTGTTCCAAAAATGGGCCATGCGACCAGATAACCTTTTTCTTTGGTAAGTGTAAGGAATGCAAAGGGAAGAGCTAAACTGATTAATGCAGCAAAGAAGCCACCAATTCTTGTTTCCCAGCCCGTGAGTTCCTGGAATATATATCGTGCAAGCCTTGTACATACATCGAGGGTATCGTACACAAAAGTAGAGAACGCAAGGAGAGCGAACGGAAAAGCAATACTAAAACCCACTCCCACAAGGCCCAAATAGCTGGCAATCCCATTGGCATAAATAAGATTAGGGTCTGTTTTAAGGATGTCTGCTCCCTTTGGTATCATGATGACCGTTGCCAATGCCAGAATAGCTACCAATCCCTCAAGAAGCATTGCTCCGTAACCTATTGGCAGTGCATTTGATTCTTTAAGAAGCTGCTTAGAGGTAGTGCCAGAACTTACTATTCCATGGAATCCTGAGCATGCACCGCAGGCAACTGTGATAAAGAGGACAGGAAAAATTAATTTACCATTATCCAGACTTCTCAACCCTTCAATATTCAATGCAGGATATTCTATTCTGAAACCGCCAAATAAAGCTCCAATCAAGCCAATAAATATTGTCAGATAGAGTAACCAGCCTCCAAGATAACCCCTTGGTTGGAGTAATAACCACATTGGTATAACTGATGCAATAAAACAATAAACTAAAAGAAAAATATCCCATTGTTTTATGGATATATCTGAGAGAAAAGAGATGATTGGCTGAGGTAATCGTGGACCAACCCATACGATAATCAATACCAAAGGCAAAAATATCAATGTAGCAAGCCAGAGTTTAAGCTTAAATCTGTATAACAAGATTCCCATAATTAATCCGAGTAAAAGGTAAAGTATCGACGAGGCAGCCACCCCTGGACCAAAAGCCATTCCTTCAGTGATCGTCTTAAATGTCTGGGCAGTGATATCAGTAAATGTAATGATGGCATAAATTAACGCGAACCAGACAAATATAAGAAAAAGAATATGCGATGTGCGGGACATATGGAGTTTTACAATCTCGCCAATAGATGCTGCCTTATGTCTTATCGAGGCAACGAGACTTGAAAAATCTTGTACCCCGCCGATGAATGCTGCGCCGATTATAATCCACAGTACCGCAGGCAGCCAGCCGAACCAGATACATGCAAGAATTGGCCCTACAATTGGACCTGCTGCTGAGATTGCAGAAAAATGTTGACCTAAAAGAAGGGTAGGTTTTGCCGGAACAAAATCAACTCCGTCGTTTAACCGGCATGCAGGTGTCGGACGGGAATCGTCCAATCTCATCTGTTTGGATAAAAATCTGCCATAAAAAAGATAGCTTGCTAAGAATATCACTATCACAACAAAAACCAGGAGGCTAATCACAATCTATTATTCCCTTAATTACATCCATTTTTTCTTCTTGAAATAAATGAGCATGGAAATACCAATACTGAACATGAAGAGTAACACTATAGGATAACCCCAGCGCCACTCGAGTTCAGGCATATATTTGAAGTTCATTCCATAAACTCCTGCAAGGAAAGTGAGCGGCATGAATATCGTCGCAATAATAGTCAATACCTTCATTATCGAATTCAGTTTATTACTGATACTTGAGAGATACACATCGAGCATCCCGGAAAGCATTTCTCTGAATGTCTCTATTGTGTCGATTACATGAATTGTATGGTCGTAAACATCTCTCAGATATAAGCCAGTCGTTTCCTGAACAAGTGGTGATTCTCCTCTTTCCATGACACTGATTACTTCCCGTAAAGGCCAGACCGACTTACGCAGAAATATCATGTCTCTCTTTAAATTGTGAATTATCTGTAAGGTTGCCGGAGTTGGATTCGTCACTAATTCGTCTTCAAGGAACTCTATTTTCTCTCCGAGTTTTTCAAGGATTATAAAATAGTTGTCAATTATTGTATCTAACAAAGTGTAAACAAGATAATCAGCTCCCATTTTTCTTATGCGACCTTTACCGTTTCTGATTCGCTCTCTCACTTGATTAAAAATATCTCCTTTTATCCCTTCTTGAAAAGAGAGGACAAAATTCTGTCCAAGGATCAGACTTATCTGCTCTGTAACCGTCTCAGTGCTTGAGTTGTTGTAATAAAGCATTTTCAAAACGATATAAATATAGTCACCGTAATCCTCTATTTTCGTACGTTGGTCGGTGTTCAGAATGTCTTCAAGGACAAGAGGATGCAATCCAAAGCAATCACCAAGTTTTTCTAAGGTCTCAATCTGATGCACACCGTCTACATTAATCCATGTTATGGCAGGTTTGTCTTTGTAAGGAAAACATTCCACGATCGTCTTTAATTCTTTTTCCTGAAAAAGTGTCTCGTCGTAATCGACTGCAGTAATCTTTATTTCATCAGTCTTCTTCTCCCCGATATGAATAAGTGTCCCTGGAGGAAGACCAGCCTTTTTTGCTCTTTTCTTAATGAGTCTTTGCATGACAATTCACCTCTCTTGTACAGCTTAACCTGTATTTTCCTCAAGATAAAAGCGCCACTGACAGAACATTTCCTTGGGATGGGGATCAGGCGGGGCAAAGAGGCATTCGACACGAATGCGTTCATCTACCTGTTGGGCGAAGTTGATAAACTCACCCCTGTGCATTTCCTTGCATACAAACTCTTCCAGTCCTCTCCGGAGCCGTGCCTCCTGAGTGGGGCAGGAAGGAACAGATATAATCACCTGGTTCTCTTCTTCATGGATATGATAGCCTGCGATTATACGCCAGGGGAAAAGATTCAGAGCTTTTACGAAACCTCTTAGACCTTTTTCTTGAATCTGAAAGCGTGAGAGAATATCTTTTGCAGCCATTCCGGCGACACGTGCCCAGACTTGTTCATTGATACGCTCTGCAACTGGCTGACCAAAGCGCTCTCCAACATAGATGAACCAGAAGGCATCTACTACCCTGTAATGCCAGAGGAGAAATTCAAGGTAGCTTCGAAGCTGGGGAGCTTCCATCTTTTCAAAATTTGTTAAATCCATATCACCTCCATCCCACTCCTCTTTTACTTTGAAAATACTTCTTTCAGGAGGTCTGTGACTCTGGCTGCCGGGTTTGTACGGATCTTGCGCTCCTCGTCACCAAGCACGAGAAACAATCCATCAAGAGCCTTCGTCACCACGTAATGGTTAATGTCAAGTG
>JAOUJR010000424.1 GCA_029883145.1 Nitrospirota bacterium | reverse complement strand
AAGTTCTTCTGGAGAGAGCTGGTTTGGCAGATATGATTGGAGTATCGCAAGTTCCTGTCTTTCTTTTTCAGAAAGGTCATCTCTTCCTCCCTTTGAAAACTGCTCGATTGACTCCCTCCTCTGCTTAGAGAGCATAGAGATGACAGAGAGAACTTCATCTTCAGACAATTCTGCTCTTTTCTCTATTTGCCTGTTCTTAAGGGCTGCTTTTGCCATTCTTAAGACAGAAACCTTTAATTTGTCCGATGTCTTTATCGCAATCTTTAAATCATCGTCAAATTTCTGCAGAAGGGACATTACCTTACCGCCAACTTTACTCTCTTAATAGCTTTTTTCCGGGCAGCAAGTGCCTTTTTTTTCTTTTTCACACTTGGTTTCTCGTAGTGCTCTCTTTTTTTTATTTCGGAGAGGATTCCTTCTTTTTCACACTGTTTTTTGAACTTTTTCAGTGCGTTTTCAAATGACTCACTCTCACGAACCCTTACAAAGGGCATTCATATACCCCTCCCCTCTGTCTGAAAATTGAATGTAATTCTAACAGTTTAATAATTACCCTGTCAATGTCAGGAATAAGTTACTATTTCCTTTTTTGAACTCACGGTTCAGCACGATGAAATCCCTCAGCTTCCACTTCCCCCTGATGTGGAAGAAGAAGAAAAAAGACTACTTTTCGATGAAAGACAGCTAAAAGAAGAAAACTTTTTCTTTATGTCTTTTGATCCACATTTATCACAGGATATATCTTTTTCTGAAGAACCAGATTTTTGTAAAAAAGAAAAAACATTGTTGCATTTCTTGCATATATATTCATAGATTGGCATTTATAATCCTGCAAAAGTTTATTTATATTAAAACAATTAGAGGTGTAAGTCAAAAGAGGTTTTGGAAAGATTTATTACGATTGTTCCTCATAATAGCCCATATGATTTTGAACAATCTTGAAATATTTTAGTAATAAATTACAAATCTGTTGGTGATATTGACAAAAATGTAGTAAAGTATTATCATTTAGTTAGACGGCAAACGGTTACCGATATGCAATATATCATATCATGGATTTTGTAAGGATGAAAGAGCTGATACGTTTTCTAAAGAATCTCTTTAAGAGCGATTGCAATAACATCAAATGAATATTTTTCGCCAATAGAAAATATTCTTGCGCTCGAGACAATGAAGGAAGGTCATGATGGTTCCGGTCTTGGACTTACACTGAAAGACCTCGGGGGTGAATTTGAGGAACTAAAAGGATCTCCGATACTTTCAGGGATATGTACTAATAAGAAAGGTGTGCAAATACTCAATGAATTCATGCACAAAGCTGGCTTTACACTTAAAGATATATGGACACCAAAGATAAAACCTTTAAAACATATAATGCGCCGTGAGTACTATTTTGCGAGGATATATGACTATCCAGAATCATATAAGGACAAATCAATGCATGAGAAGGAAGACCTCCTTATGAATATACGCCTCGCACTTAGAAAGATTGGCGAGCCAGATGGCTCGATATTTGTATTTTCATTCTACCCGGATGTCATTACCTTAAAAGAGGTCGGGGACCCTCTTCAAGTAGGTGAATTTTTTGGTCTCGACAAAAACACGATTAAAGCAAAAATTATATTTGCACAGGGTAGACAAAATACCAATTATGCCATATATCTTTATGCATGCCATCCTTTTTTCATTCAAGGGTATTGTTCTATGACAAATGGAGAAAATACTGCATTTGTTCCCATAAGGGAATTTTTGATGAGCAGGGGATTTCCTGGATACGTTGGCTATAACAGTGACAGCGAAGTGTTCACACATATTCTTCATTATACGATACGGCATTTAGGTTTGCCACTTACCTATTACAAAGATGTCATTACACCACTTAAAGATTCAGAACTCGAGATGAGGGAAGACAGAAAAGCTCTAAAGTTTCTGAGACATTCGTTAAGACCTCTTTGCATAGACGGGCCGAATGTGGTGATTGGATTTACTCCAGAAGGTTTATGTTTTATGGTACACGATTCAAAGAAACTGAGGCCTGGAGTAGTTGGTGGTGTAAAAGGTAAATATGTATTAGTGTCCGAAGAATGCGGGCT
>JAOUJR010000423.1 GCA_029883145.1 Nitrospirota bacterium | reverse complement strand
CGACAAAGACAAGGCTATGGAGGTCTTTTTTGATTTTATCACCCGATACCCCGGCAGTGTGTATTCAGCGGAGTCACGCAAGCGCTACAGGGCTTTAAGGGGTGATTTCAATGAGGAAGGTGTGGTGAATTGAGTAATTTTAATACAATCCCTATTTTTTTGCTCAATGCACTAATGTTCGATTTAAAAGGGACATTGGAAGCAAGAACGTATAAAATCCATTGATAGATTTTTAGTTAAGACTTCGGATTTTTGAATGAGTTGTTCCATTATGCTTAAATAGAACAGCGATATACAAAACTATTTGCTGTTTTAAAGCAGCAAATAGTTTTGTATATCTATAATACTTAGATGTTCACGTAATCAAAGGGGTTGAGAGCTTGATAATATGTTTATCACCCGTAGATAATTGATATTCCATTGATAAGAAAAAAATGACTTAAGTATTGATGCGGGACTTTCTTCAATGATCTCAGTGCATGGATCGATAACTTATGGTATTACAGAAAAAATTGCCGTCCAAAGGTAATGCCTTCCGATGGGTGTATCTCACCGCTAAAGTCTCATTCATTTGTATCTTTTTGCAGTCCTTGCATTATATAATTATATCATGTGGTCTTAAACGTAATATAAAATGAAAAAACTGTTTGTTGCTTTGCTGGTCTTTGTCGGTTTTTCTTCCCATGCTCAAAGAGACGAAAAAGACATGTGTGACCTGGGACATGATTATCTTCTTGAGGAACAACATGCTGAAGCTGTAAAGTATCTTAACATTTGCCTTGATATAGACGATACAAATGCCGAAGCGTGGTATTACCGGGGAATGGCCAACAAAGAGCTTGGGCATATAGAGAATGCCATTGAAGACTTTAGTAAAAGCATACAATTTGACCCGGGTTTTAAGTATGGTTCGGCATACCTGGAAAGGGGACAATTGTATGAAGAGAAAGGCGAAATACAAAAAGCTTTTGATAGTTACTCCTCTTGCATCGAAAACAACAATTCCTTTTGCTATCTAAAGCGAGGAAAATTATTTGAGAAACAGAAAGAGTATGAGAAGGCCATTCAGGACTATGATAAATATATTGGGGACGGGGATAAAAATAATCCCTTGCCATTCTTTTATAGGGGGTACTCAAAAGCACAACTGGGACTGAATAAGGAGGCCATTGTTGATTATACTAAAAGTCTGGATTTACATCCGGATGATGCGAATGTCCTTTTTAACCGGGGCAATGCCAAGTCAAACCTCTCTGATTTTTATGGGGCCATAGAAGATTTTACAAAGTGCCTTGAAGTGGACACCAAATACACCAATGCATATTATGGCCGGGGCTACTGCCGGGCCAAGACCAATGATTTTGAAGGGGCCATTCAGGACCTGGATGTGTTTATTGAGAAAAGGCCCAAAGAAGGCAAGGGGTATTATCTGCGGGGACTGGTCTATATCACCATGGAAGAAAAACCGAAAGGGTGCAGGGACTTTAGCAGGTATGGAGAGCTGGGACATGCTGCTGCTTATAAGTTGATGGATGAGCATTGTAAGTAGTGTATATGAATTGGAAATAAAAGGATCCCTTGGGACTGCACGTTTATACGAAAACACCGATAACCTGAGGACAATCCTTGCTTTCCCTGACATCTATGTTTACGTTATTGATGGCAAAGTTTAACATTTGTTAAAACCTTTAGAGTGGTCAATCCCGTAGTCACGGGAGTTGCGGGTTTATTTGTGAAAGGGGTCAGTATGCGCCGGAATATTCAGACGTTTTTATGACCAGAAATCATTTTGATAAGGTGAAAGTTTTAGTATATTTATAACATAAAATATAAGGTAGGTAAAACAGATGTGTGGTTTAGGTCAATGTTGAGGCACATTAAAATAAAGCAGAAACACCATGTGGACAATAATCATTTTAATCATAGTCGGAATCTTAATAAAGTTCCTTTACGAAATGAATAAGCAGAAAACTCATGTCTCTCGACAAGGTGGAATGCAGCACAAATACAGACGATTAATCGAACAAATAAAAAGTGGAGACTCACGAACAAAAATTTATAAGGATACTGGTGACCAAGTAACTTTGGGCATTT
>JAOUJR010000421.1 GCA_029883145.1 Nitrospirota bacterium | reverse complement strand
GAGACGATAAGTGATTTTGATGACATAGATATTATTCTCGTTGGTGAAGAGCCGTTAATAAAAAGAGAACTTGATATAAAAAAATACCCTCATCACCGGATATCAATAAAGCACGCCTCACAGGTTGTCAAGATGGATGAGTCTCCTTCCGCTGCGATAAGGAAAAAAAAGGATTCATCCATAAGAAAGGGACTCGAACTTGTGAGAGATGGCGGGGCTGATGCCTTTGTGAGCGCCGGACACTCTGGTGTGGTAATGACAACAGCGCTCATGCTCCTCAGGGCATCTCATAATGTTGATAGACCGGCAATCGCAACGATAATGCCTACCCTTAAAGCCCCGGTCGTTCTTATAGATGCAGGTGCAAATCTCTACTGCAAGCCTGAAAACCTCCTTCAGTTTGCATTAATGGGAAGTACTTACTGCAGAGCGATCCTTCAAAGGCCTGAGCCGAGGGTTGCACTTCTGAGTATCGGAGAAGAAGACACGAAAGGAAATGAACTTACCAAAGAGGCATTCAAACTTCTTAAAAGTGCAGCTATAAATTTTACGGGTAATATAGACGGAAAAGATATCTTTACCGGAAATGCTGATGTGATTGTATGTGATGGATTTACAGGGAATGTGGTATTAAAAACGAGTGAGGGGCTTGCAGATGCAATCATCAAGATGCTCAAACGGGAGATTGTTGACATTGCAATGGGAAGGATTGGCTACCTTCTGATGAAACCTGCCCTAAGAAATTTTAAAAAGAAAACAGACTATGATGAGTATGGTGGTGCGCCACTCCTCGGCATAAATGGTACCTGTATCATAAGCCATGGGAGATCAACTGCAAAAGCGATAAAAAATGCCCTGAGGGTTGCTGCAGATTTTTCAGAAAAAAAGGTCTACGAGGTTATTGCAACCGAGATAGAGAAAAGTGGGGGAGAAAAAATTGCGAAGAAGTAGAATTATATCTACAGGGACATATGTTCCGAACAAAGTCCTCACAAATGTTGACCTTGCAAGAATGGTTGATACCTCTGATGAATGGATTATCGAAAGGACAGGTATAAAAGAGAGGAGAATAGCTGATGAAGGTCAGGCAGCATCAGACCTTGCATATGAGGCATCAAAGGGAGCATTAAAAGATGCTCACCTTAAGCCAGAAGATCTGGACCTCATTATTGTGAGTACAGTGACAGGTGATATGCCTTTCCCCTCGACTTCCTGCATTCTTCAGGATAAACTTGGGGCAAAGAAGGCAACGGCATTTGATATAAATGCAGCCTGTTCAGGATTTCTTTATGGACTATATGTCGCAGATAGTTTTATAAAATCAGGTATTCATAAAAGAATCCTTTTAGTCGGCACAGAGGTGCTTTCGAAGATTACAGACTGGAATGATAGAACGACATGTATCCTGTTTGGTGATGGCGCTGGTGCAGCAATTATTGAACCAACAGAGGAAGACAGAGGTGTAATTTCCATGCATATCCATTCTGACGGGAGCATGTGGGATCTTTTGAATCTGCCGGGAGGGGGATCAAAGAACCCTACTTCAAAGGATTCTATCGAGAAGGGACTTCATTTCATCAAAATGAAAGGAAATGAGACATTCAAGGTTGCAGTCAGAAAATTAGAAGACCTTGCAGTGAAGATTCTTGAAGAGAATAAATTAGAGCCTTCACAGATTTCACTTCTTATACCGCATCAAGCGAATCTTCGCATCATACAGGCAATTGCTGAAAGACTTGGTGTACCTATGGATAAAGTCTGTATAAACATTGACAGGTATGGAAATACGTCTGCTGCATCAATCCCGATAGCCCTTGATGAGGCGGTAAAAACTGGAAGGGTAAAGAATGGAGATTATATCCTCCTAGAGGCATTTGGAGGAGGTCTTACATGGGCCTCCGCATTGATAAAATGGTAGTTTTCTGAGTTCTCTATTTTTTATTTTCGGGAGTGTTCTTATTTGAACGTGCCAGTTTCTGAAGCAGCTTCTCGATTTTATCTCTATAGGCCATCGCAATTAATACAATCAGTATTGCAATTCCTATAAGCAAAAAGAATTCACGATACTGTTGTTTATGGATGAAAGATCCCCCAAAGGT
>JAOUJR010000422.1 GCA_029883145.1 Nitrospirota bacterium | reverse complement strand
TTACGGCAAAAATCCTCTGCAAGTTGCTGTATATATTGACCTTATAAGGATTTTGAAATTCAACAACCGGACAGCAGTGGGCCAGGCCCCTTTTTCCAGAAGAGAAAAATAGTATGAATTGGGGGCTGTCCCCAATTTTATAAACAGGGGGCGGGGACTTAAAATCCTCCGATAAAAAATTACGGCATTGCCCTAAGGCACAGAAAGCCAACACCGTAATGAAAAATCAATCATTTCCAGAAAATTGGAGTGTACTGCATTATTCCAATTGTCTGAATTGTATTTACAAAACTGTGCAGAAATGGGACGCAAAAGTGACACGGTGGAGTGCCGGCCGTTGTCAGCAAAAGGTGGAGGGAAGTATTACATAAATGAAAAATTATAATTTCATTTCAATTTTCATTCATACCGTAAAGAATCGACTGGATTGGCTGTGGCTGCTTTAATGGATTGGAAGCTGACAGTAAATAGTGCAATCATCAACGCGGCCATAGCTGGAAGTAGAAAAAGGAATATCCCGATACTCGCACGATAAGCGAAGTTCTCCAGCCATTTGTTCATCACATAAAACGCAATCGGCCAAGCAAAGATGTTTGCTATCAGAACCCATTTTGTGAATTCCTTTGACAAAAAAAGAGCTATCTCAAAGCTTGAAGCTCCAAGAACTTTCCGCACGCCAATCTCTTTTTTTCGTCGTTCTGCCATGAAAGAGGATAAGCCAAACAAGCCCAAACAGGCTATGAAAAT
This sequence comes from Nitrospirota bacterium, assembly GCA_029883145.1. Classification (GTDB taxonomy): domain Bacteria; phylum Nitrospirota; class Thermodesulfovibrionia; order Thermodesulfovibrionales; family SM23-35; genus VGWZ01. Next base: position 1,352 of record JAOUJR010000422.1, on the reverse strand, counting down.
TGCAAGAAGGGCAAAGCTTATGAAAATATTAGCTAATCTCTCTTCACTTTTATATTGCAGATCAAAACTTTCATCTAAAAATGAATATTCAAAAGGATAATCAGGACATAATTCTGCCCATTTGTCTTTTATGTATCCTATTGTCCTTTCCATTCCTGACATGGATGCATCTGTGCCAATTAATGAAATTTTAACGCTGACTTTCTGGTGAGGCCAGTCAAGCCAATAAAAAATCACAGGATTGATGCCGGCATGAAGAGAATTAAAATGGAAATCCTTGACCACCCCAATTATCTCTCCGGTTCCATTACCATTGGGCACGTCTTCCACCCTTTTACCTAGGGGAGAATTTATTTCAAAAAACCTGAGTGCCGCTTCATTGACTATGAACTTGTTATCGTTGTCCGTACTCATTGCCCAGGAAAAGTTTCTTCCATTCACCACTTCAATCCCGTACGTTTGGAAAAAGTCCGGGTCGATGGCATTGACAGATACGGCCGCCCTTTTTTCATTGATTTTCGGGCTCCAATTCCACATCGTCTCACCCGGCACTCGGCATGAAAAGGAAACGTTTGAGATATTCGGATGTTTAATCAATTCATTTCGCAAAACCGCTTTTTTTGGCCAGAGATTTCGGTTATTGTCGAGGACAAGTATATGGTCCTTTTTAAAGCCAAGATCCGCATTTTTCATGAAGCTCAATTGTTTAGAAATGGTCAGAGTTGCAAAAATGAGTACGATTGAAATAGAAAATTGAAAAACTATAAGGACCTTTCTGAACTTTGCTGCTTTACGGCCTCTTGTTAATGTTCCTTTTAACACGGTGTTGGGGACAAATGCCGAAAGATATAAAGCCGGGTAAAATCCCGCGATAACCCCCAGTAAAATGGCTCCCCCAATAAACAACAGCGGAAAAGGAAACTTTAGAAACGAGTTGATTGTCAGATTTCCGGAAATGATATGATTAAAGACGGGCATCACAAATTCCGCAACCATAAACCCTAGGATTAAAGCCATGCAGGCTATCAGAACAGATTCAAATAAAAACTGGTGGACAAGTTGTTTACGGGATGCCCCTACAACTTTTTTCATCCCAACTTCTTTAGCCCTTTCCGAAGCTCTTGAGGTCGATAAATTAATGAAATTGATGCATGCTATTAAAAGAATGAAGATGGCAATTATGCTAAATATCTTGATTAACTGCTCGTTTCCGTGTCTCTGGTATTGATCTCCCATAAGCTTCTCATTGACAAAATAAAGATTTTTTAAGGGACGCAGTTTAAACTGAGGATTTTCACCAAAATTATGTCTTTCATTGAGCCAGCTGTTGACTTTGTATTCCACAGCCACTT
>JAOUJR010000066.1 GCA_029883145.1 Nitrospirota bacterium | reverse complement strand
TTACATTTGATCATAGGTCTCATGAGAAAAATAACAAGACCTGCCGAGGCTGCCACCATGAAACGTTAAAGGCATGTAAAGAATGCCATGGTCTGACAGGGAGTGATGAAGGTAGGTGGGTAAATACGGCGAATGCATATCACAATGTATTTTCTGAACATAGCTGTACTGGTTGCCATGGAATCAAGAAATCGGAAAAGGATTGCAATGGATGCCATCATAATATACTGGCGATGGATATAGAGACAATGAGTCCGAAGAAAGAAGTTTGTGCCCGCTGTCACACTGGCAAAAAGGAACGTCTTCCCAGCCCGCTTCTCGATGTTTCTAAGCTCGACCCTGAAAAGGTCAAGAAAGAGGTAACAGTAAAAATTCTTGAAAAGGCATATGAACCAGCTAAGTTCCCACACCTCAATATCATCAAGAAATTAGTCAAGATCTCCAATGATAGTAAAATGGCAACCTATTTCCACGGAAAAATGCAGGCTATCTGTGATGGGTGCCATCATCAAAGTCGTGCTGAAGCTGAAGCGAAGAAGGATACACCGCCATATTGCAGGAACTGCCACTCTATCACTCCTGACCCTTCTGACCCCCAGAACTTGAAGAAGGTCAGGCTACTGACGGCCTATCATAACCAGTGCATGGGTTGCCATGAAAAGATGGAACTCGAAAAAGGCAGGATCATGGAATTCGGGGAAGGTGACAGGTGCACAGTCTGTCATAAAGAAAAAGAGGAGAGACCATCAATAACCACTGTTAAAAATTTCGAGGAGCCAGTACGTCTTCTTGAAAAACTCGGCTGGGAATATTATATCAATAAAAAGTATTGAAAAACATGTTTTATAAAGAGAGGGAGTAAGGGATGGATAGAAGGACATTTATGAAGATGGTGGGAGCAACAATGGCAGGAACTGCAGGTGGAACTCTATTAACACCGCGTACGTCTGAAGCCCAAAAGGCCTTCGAGCAAAAGGAATTTCATAGTATCCTCATCGACACAACCCGATGCATTGGATGCCGGCGCTGCGAGAAGGCATGCGCTGAAGCAAATAACCTGCCCATACCGGATATATCTGAACAGGCAAATGAGGCTATCTTTGAGAAGAAACGGAAGACCTCGGAAACAGCGTATACGGTTACCAACCTCTACGAGACTGAAAAGGGGAAAGTCTTTGTCCCGTGGCGATGCATGCACTGCAATCAACCCGGTTGCCGTTCAGCATGCCTTGTGTATGCAATAAAAAAGAGGGAGACAGGGCATGTTACATGGGATGCAAACTGCCTGGGTTGCAGGCTGTGTGTGTACTCCTGCCCTTACGACCTTGTTAAGTGGGAATGGTATGGAACAATTGTCAGGCTCCAGAAGTGTAACCTCTGCTATGGAAGATTTCTTAAAGGAAAACTGCCTGCTTGCGTTGAAGCCTGCCCGACAGAGGCATTGATGTTTGGCTTGAGGAGGGGGCTTCTCGAGGAAGGGAAAAGAAGGATCGCTCAGAATCCTGGTAAATACATCAAGCGTATATATGGTGAGTTCGAAGTAGGCGGCACTTCGCACCTTTATCTATCGGCAGTTCCCTTTAACCAGATAGGCTTACGAACAGACCTCGGGGTGAAGTCCGTTCCTGAATATAGTTTGGTTTATCTTAGCGCTGTTCCCTTCATTGCTGCACTGGTACCAATAACGTGTTTTGCAATTGCACGCGTAGTCAGGATTGAAAAGGATGCAATCAGAAAGGAGCTTGAAAAGAAGGAAGGGGAAGAAAAGAAGAAAGGGGAAGAAAAGGAGAAACATAAATGAGTGCCGAAAAGACAGAAAAAGTAGAAATAAAGAACCTTAGAGATTTCTGGAGTTTCTTCTGGAGCGAGCTGAAACCCAAAGGGCCGATATTCACTCCTTTTAATATAATCTCTGCCCCTGTAATAGTCATCGGCTTGGCACTTATTGTATATCGCCTTGCAATAGGACTGGGCGACACAACAAACATGAATAATGATTTCCCCTGGGGAATATGGAAGGGTGCTATTGTAATGTCAGGCATTGCCATTGCCGGAGGAGGATATACCCTCGGCTTCGTCGTCTATATCACTGGAATGGAAAGATTTCGCCCTATTCTGAGAGAAACGGTCCTCTTTGCCTTCCTTTGCTATGTCTTCTATGCCCCTGCACTTCTCATAGAAATCGGACGCTGGTGGAACTTTCAAAACCCTTTTATCGGATACGAATTCGGGGTGAGTTCTGTCCTGTTCATTGTTGCATGGCACTTCGTGCTTTACATGATTACATTGGGCATTGAATTTTCCCCTGCAGCTGCGGAATGGCTTGGAATGAAGAGGGTTAGAAAAATAGTAGGTGCTACCGCCGTGGGAGCTGTAGCACTTGGTGTAATGCTTTCCATTCACCACCAGGCAGGCCTTGGGGCCTTAATTTCGATGGGACATGCGAAACTTCATCCTTTATGGTACACGGAGTTTATTCCTGGTCTTTTCTTTTTTTCCAGCATTTTTGCAGGACCTTCGATGATGATAATCGTAAGTTCGGTAACACAGAAGGTCTTCTCCAATCGTGTAGATGAAGAGTATCGTAAATCCCATGCCGATATAGTTGTAGGACTGGGCAAAATGTGTGCAGGGGTAATGTTTGCCTATCTATTCCTGACCTTTATACTGGCTCACCATGAACATGATCTGCAATACATAAATACCCCTATGGGTTACTGGTGGCTTACGGAGGTGGTCGGACTCGGACTTATCCCGATGTTGTTGTTCATAAATGGTGTACAGAATAGAAACCTTTCTACCATCCAGTTAGCAGCTATCCTTGCTGTGATGGGAGCTGCCCTGAACAGGTTCAATTGTGCCTTCATTGCATACAATTGGTTTTTACCTTTAGAGGCAAGATACTCTCCTTACTGGATGGAAGTCGTGGTAACCTTTGGTATAACATTCTTAATGATATGGATATTCAGGTTCGCAATAAACAGAATGCATGTGCTCAGCAGGCAACCTGAATGGGCGGCTGCAATTGATAAGCATTAAAAGACAAAGATAGGAGGTGAAAATGGAAGAAGGCTTTTTTAAATTTTATGACATTTTTGCAACAAAGGGCAACGATTACCTTTTTGTAGTTGGCATACTGATAGCTGTATTTTTGTTCTGGAGGTTTTTGAACATGCGCCCTTATTAAGATAAGGGCCAATGATTTTTTGTATGTTCAAAGCCCTCCTCTAACGATTCGTAAGACCGGTTTATTTTAGAAAAAACCTCACTAAAGCTTCAGTTAACCTAAAAAATACCTGTAAAACAATAAGTTAAAAACAACAGAGAGCTTAAAGTCATTGGTGAGTTTAAAGACAAGTCTCTTTAAATGTCATTGGGATGCTGTCCGGTACAAGAGGAATAACGTGGTGTCTGGTAGTTAATCCACATGAGGAGGTAATAGTATTAGCATTACCAGTATCATAAACGGAAATACGAGAATAACAGCCTTTTCTATTATATGTTGTTCCACTTGTCTCACCTCTTTTTTAACGTTCTACTATATAATATTTGATGAGATTGATGTTGTCAAGCCTTTTCTTGCTTTGCGTCTCCAATTACATAACTTACCTTAAGGGGCGTGTCTTTTCGGAGCGTATGAGATACGGAGCAATACTTTTCCTGTGAAAGAGAGATTGCCCTATCAAGCTTTTTAGAAGTGATATTCTTACCGGATATATGGATTACCATTTCCACTGATTTGAAATATTGAGGTGGTGTAGGATTTCTCTGTCCTGAAATTTCTATCTCAAAACCGGTAATCTCTACTTTCATCTTCCTGAGGAATGTGACCACATCTATTGCCAGACAACCCGCTATGCTTACCAAGAGCGTATCGGTTGGCACGCATCCCTCTTTTCTCGTAGGGTCATAATCAACTAAACAACCAGACATCCTTTCTGTAAAGACCATTCCTTTTTTCAAAGAGCGGAACTCTTGATTATACATTAGAAAATATCACTCCATACTTTTATTGCAGTAGCAGAAATGATCAATGCCAGTAACCACCGTAAAAACTGTGTCTTCGTTCTTTTGCTCACCATGCTGCCTAATCTTGCCGCAGGCATAGCACCCAACAAAAGGGCAACAGCCATATGAAAAGGCACCTGTCCTGTTGCAATTTTTCCAATTAATCCTGCTGTTGCAGAAAAGAGTCCGATTGCAAGAGTACTCCCAAGAGCAACCCTGAGGGGAATTTTCAGAACATACAGAAGGATCGGGATGAGGATAAACGCACCGCCCTGCCCTACCATTCCAAGGAGAAAACCGATAAAGAGACCGATGAAAATTGTTGTTGTTTTGTGAAAACTCACTTTTTCCTCGGTCAAATCGTCTCTCAGGTAGCTCCGCGGCACAAACATCAGCACTGAGGCAACGAATGCGAGTAAGGCAAAAATGAATAGTAATACTGTATCTGATGTCATTTTTGAAAATACTGCTCCAATAAGCGAAGAAAAAAAGAGGGAAAGACCAAAGGTAAGTGCGAGGTTCTTATGTACAAATCTTTCCTTATTGTAAAAAATAACTGCAGAGAGAGATGCAAAAAACCCTTGAATCATGGTGAGCCCGGTAATATCTTTAACACTTATTGCATTAAATCCAAGCATCGAAGGAAGATAGAGGAGGATGGGAAACATGATAATACCTCCTCCGATACCGAGCAGTCCTGAAAAAAAACCACCGAATGAGCCGGCAAAGAGGAGGAATACATAAAAGACTGGTGGCATTATTAATCTACGAAAATCCGTTTATTGTCTTTGATGTCTTCAGAAACAACATCACCAATATAGGCTGCTAATATATTCTCTTTTTGAAGTGCTGAAACAAGTTTATCTTTTCGATCTGATGGCACAAAAATAAGAAGCCCTCCTGATGTCTGTGCATCATTCATCAAGATTCTTATAGTGTCTGATATGTTTTTGCCCCATCTGACATACTGACTGAAGCTCTGACTGTTTGCAATAGTACCGCCAGGTATTATCATTTTATCAGCAAGTCCTATTGCCTCTCTAAAAAATGGGACACGGTCTGAAAAGAGGTGTGCACCGCACCTACTGGCAGAGAGAACTTCATAGAGATGCCCGATGAGTCCAAAACCTGTAATATCTGTTGCGGTATTTACACCAACTTTTAGCATAATTTCACTGACTCTCTTATTTAACGTTGCCATGGATATTGTTAACTCTTCTATAACTCCACTGCTGCACAATCCAGCTCTTATCCCTGTTGAGATAATGCCGGTACCGATCTTTTTTGTGAGTATCAGGGAATCACCTGGCTTAGCCTTTGAATTATCAAGGATTTTCCCGGGGTGAATAAGGCCAAGCACTGCAAATCCATATTTGGGCTCTTTATCCCTAATGGTATGCCCACCGATAATGGATACCCCTGCCTCAGTCATCTTATCTATTCCTCCCTGCATTATGCTTTTCAGGGAAGGAAAAAATTCAGCCTTATCTGGAAACATAGCGATATTTAATGCTACTACAGGCTTGCCTCCCATAGCATACACATCCGAGAGTGAATTGGCAGCAGCAATTGCACCGTACCAGTACGGATCATCCACAATGGGCGTAAAATAGTCAGTAGTAAAGACAACAGCAATATCGTCAGTAATACGGTATACACCGGCATCATCAGCATTGGATGAACCAACAAGCACATTCTTATCAGTAATTACTGGTAGCTGGCCCAGCACGTGGGTCAGGTCCGAAGGACTGAATTTCGCAGCTCAACCAGCACAGCTTGAAAGATGTGTGAGTTTTATATCCATCTTGCCTCCTAAATATGACATCTTTCACATATTTTATCAGAGTTTGAAAACTATCTGTTGGTTCGTATGAGAATTATAAGTTTATAAGTTAGAATTTTAGGTAAGGGCATCGTAAATCATTCGATAGTAGGAAAATGCTCAGAATTTTTAATCTATCTATTATAGTCCTTGTAGTATAGCTTCACCAGCTTATCCGGAGATACTCCGAGAGAATAAAGTATTCTTATAATATGATTCCTGAAGGTTGTGTAAAAAATCCCTTCTTTCAGCCATTTCCTTGGAGATGATCTTACAGTCTCCTTTATTATACATATCTTTCTTCTTGATTTTTTTATCCTCTCCATGAGTTCCACGTCCTCCATCAAGGGAAAATTTCTATAACCTCCTAAGGTATCAAAATAATCCTTCCTAATAAAAATTGCCTGATCACCATATGGGATTTGCGTAAGGCGAACCCTGATGCGTGCTGTCCATGCAATGAACCTCAGGCTCCTTCTCAGAGTATCCAATTCCAGGTCAAAGGCACCCCCTACATATCTGCTGTTTTCCAGAACCTCTCTAATTTTTTTAAAAGCATTCAGGGGGAGTTTCGTATCGACATGCAGGAAAAGCAGGATCTCTCCTCTCGCTACAGCTGCCCCGGCATTCATCTGTCTGGCTCTACTTTTGGGAGAGGTTATCTTTATTACATTCCGATCCTTTATTGCATCTATCGTATTTTTTTCAGGACTTCCATCCACAACGATAATCTCATAATCTTCCCTCTCACCCACTTTATGGATGTGTTCAATGAAGGGATTTATAACCTCAGTTTCGTGAAGCACAGGAACAACTATTGATAATTTAGTCTTCATAACCCAAAACGTCTTCAATAGAGGAAAGGTAAGAAAGGGTTTTTGAATATTTACATCCCGTCTTCTTACTCTCTTTGTAAAATGCTTTCAAATCTTCAATCCTGTCTATATCCCTCAATTTCGGAAGAACATGGACTTTATAACCCTTCTTGGAAAACACTCCCATTGTATCCTTAAATACCCTTTCAGTACTCCACTGAATGCCCTTGAATATATCAGGCAGAAAGGTCTTCATAGTAAACCCTATGAGATAATAGCCACCATCAAAACAAGGACCTATGACAGCATAATGGTTTCTCAAGGCCTCAAAAGCTTTATCTATTACTGAAGGGGCTAAATCGGGTATGTCACTACCGAGCACTAAGACCTCACTGAACCCGTTCAAAAAAGCTTCTCTGAAGGCGTTCTCCATCCGCTCACCCAGATGCCTCCCTACCTGAGGAGTATAAGAGTGCTCTGATCCTAACCATGAAATAACCTTATCTTCTAACTCTACAGGATAAAAGGCTATGACTAATGTGTATTCCCCCACTTTAAGGTTTTCTATCAGATCGGTCACGAAGCATTTATAGAGATTTAAAGTAATTTCGTCGTTAAGGTGGGTGGATAGACGGGTCTTGACCTTTCCCTTCTCAGGGGCTCTTGTAAAAAGGAGCACACATCTGCTTGAAGCTTTTCTCAAATCCATACTATTGGCAGGAGTAGCCTTTCTGTTCATTCTCTCTCTGGACCTGTATCGTGCTACAGTCTTTAAATTCCCCGAAGTGTTTTTCGAAGTCTCCTGTAACCTTGAAGTAATCCTTGAACCTTGTCTGTGAAAGCATCAGAGCAGTATTGCCGCATACCCTCTCAGGCTTGTCAATCTCAAAGACATGGGCTGCATCAAGCTCAAACGTAAAAGGTGATTCTGGTATTCCTCCTCTATAAACAGCCACGTGTCCGTAATCTTCGCAGGCATCTTCAAGACCAGCGAGTTTCCACAACCTGTAGGTGATTGAATAGAATGTGACATTTCCAGCAAGACCCTTTATTTCTTCATTCGATATATCTACTATTTTCTTTGAAACAATCCTTGGGTCAGAAAATCCAGCCTTTCTCGCAACTCTCTCAAAATCCTTCCAGTAAAGGGCACCTCCAAGGCATTCTCCATACAGCACGGGATTGGTTCTCATTTCCTGAGAAAGTCTCCTGTCTGCATAAATATCCGAAAAGTAAAACTCACCACCGAATTTAAGTATTCTGTAAACCTGCCTTATTATGCTCTCTTTTTCTTCAATAAGATTCACCACACAGTTTGAAACTACAAGGTCAAGAGACTCTTCTTTAAAATGGTGTCCGAGATTCTCTATATAATCAAAAATGAATTTTACGTTAGACCTGTTATAGCCGAATCGTTTTGTCTGCTCTGACACATACTTTTTGGCAACCTCTATCTGGCTCTCTGTCATATCGATTCCATAAACAAATCCGTTTTCCCCAACAAGTTTAGAGAGAATGTAGCAATCCCTTCCACTTCCGCATCCAAGATCAAGAACAGTAAGATCCTTAAGCATAAGTGGAAAGGGAGAACCACAGCCGTAATATTTCTCTTTGATCTCCTCTGCTATATAGGGCATTAACTCCCTGACATGGGCTGGCTGTGAATCGACTGTACAACATACGCCTGTCCTTAAGTCAGAGGAACGCTTGAGTTCGATGCCGTAGTATTGCTTAACGGTCACCTTTGCATCGAATTCAGTCTCCTTTATCAAGACTCCATGGCAGCTGCTGCCTCTGCCTACGGTACATGCATAGCAATGCTCGTCGCATGTTATTT
>JAOUJR010000419.1 GCA_029883145.1 Nitrospirota bacterium | reverse complement strand
GGGGGATTTCAGCCTCAAGATAATCGAGGAGGCAAGTGTCCGTTTCGACCTTTCTCCCGCTGACGAGCAGTTTCTGGTTAATCATTTTACCTCAAAAAAAGAAGAGGTAGATGAGTGACTTCTTTATTCCGGAAATAGAAGCTCTGCCTAGAAGGTTTTGAAAGAGCCTCAATTGATTAAATTTCAGAAGGGATAAAGCTGGTAAGTAAAAAAATAATTAAAAAGGGTTGCTTTTTGATTTAACGGTATGCTAGTATATCAAAAGTAACGTGCAGTATCTGGATCTTAGTTGACGAGCAGAAAAGTAAACCGCACATTCTATATACAGGAAGTGCGGTTTTTGTTTTTGAGACTAAAAGAAGAATACTGCAGCCCTTTTTGTGATCTGCAAATCGGGAAAAAATAAATGGCCTTTAAGAAGAGGCCGAAAAAAAGGAGAAGGTAGCATGGCAGAAGGTACGGTAAAATGGTTTAATGATTCAAAAGGATTCGGTTTTATTGAGCAGGACAATGGCGGAGATCTCTTCGTACATTTCTCTGCGATCAAAAGCGAAGGTTTCAAGTCTCTGCAGGAAGGTGCCAGAGTTCAGTTTGATGTAGTTGACGGTCCTAAAGGACTCGCTGCTGATAACGTAACGATGATATAATTCAGCAAAAAACCATATAAAAAGGCCCTGCATCTGCAGGGCCTTTTTTTTTGTTCTGCGCATTGCCTGATTTTTCAGGTTTTTTTAAATATCTTATTTCAATACATCTTTGTCTGGCTAGATAGTTATGTTGCCCGAAAACCTCCCTCCCTTTCAAGGGGAGGGCTGGGGTGGGGATGGGGTTCCACGGAGATTAGGTAAAAAATTTACAATCCAACTCCAAAACTCCTTCTTGAATTGGGTGAAATAGATATAGCAAAAATAATCGGACAAAACTCCATTAATCAAAGCTTCAGCTTTCAAATCCCTTCAATCCTAAATATTTCTCTCACAAGACTCTAGTGCATAAAAATAAATTGTGAATGATCCCCTTTTTACTTGACAGCAGGCTTCATAAGAAGTAGAGAATGTCATAATAAATAATCCGGTAAAGGTGACAATAGACGAGTATATGAATGAAAAACCATCCATCCTGATAGTAGATGATGAAGAGAGGTTTTTAGACTCACTGAAAGCACTTCTTTCTGATGAATTTGAAGTGCTTTCAGCAGCTAACGGAAAGGAAGGCCTGCGTCTTTTAAAGTCCAATTCAAAAATAGCCCTAATCCTCCTCGACCTCGATATGCCTGTTATGAATGGAGTGGAGATGCTTGAAAGACTAAGAAAGAAGAACAGCAATATAAGTGTCCTGGTAATTACGGGCAGGAGCAGTCATGAATGCGCTAAAAGATGCGCTGACCTTAACGTACAGGGCTACGTAGAAAAACCTTTTGATTCACAACAGCTGATTGAAAGGATGAAGCAATTGACGGGCAGACATGAAAAAGACTTGCATACACATCTTTGGGGGGAAGATTGCGAGTCAATATTAAATACTTTCAATCCTCTGGTCGCTGAGGCTATAGAAGTTGTGGATAATGAATTCCAGAGCCTGATAGGGAGGGATGATATCGCTTCAATGCTGAAGGTTTCCCCTGAATATTTGAGCAGGGTATTCAGGCAGGAAACCGGAATTCATCTGACAAGGTATATTAATGAGAGAAGGGTGCATGAAAGCAAGAAATTCCTCATAAAAACAAAAAGGGTAAATATTTCTGAAGTAGCTGTTTATTCCGGAATAGGGGATGCAAGTTATTTTACAAAGATATTTAAAAAACACACCGGCATGACACCCAAGGAGTATTTAAAGAAATCTTCAAGTTCATAACTTCCCGTCTTTAAATGAAATTCAATAGGCATGTCACAATATTACCAAAAAAGACATAATTGTCCTATTGACTTGCTTTTATTATTTTATTAATCTCTTTTTCGTTTAAATAATAGAGCAGTCCCGATAAAGGCAAACTCCGGGTGACCGGAGGACGCAAAGCTACCTGTCACAAATATTGGTGATAGAGGGGTCGTCGAAGGATGATGAAAAGATTCAAATATTTTATTACCAGAAAAGCCCTTTTCCGGATATTT
>JAOUJR010000420.1 GCA_029883145.1 Nitrospirota bacterium | reverse complement strand
ACGTCTTGACTCATAGGTCTTTCTTATCTCTTCAACACAATCCTGTGGACCTCGCAGAGCAATAATGCTCGCAATCTGTATAGGCTGGAACATGCCATAGTCAAGATAACTCTTTATCTTTGCGAGCACTCCGACAATTTCCTGATTCCCCACGCAGAAACCCACTCTCCACCCTGCCATTGAATAGCTCTTTGTCATTGAGAAGAACTCAACACCTACGTCTTTTGCACCTGGAACCTGAAGAAAACTCGGAGCTCTATAATCGTCAAAGCATAAATCAGCATATGCGAGGTCATGTATCACGATAATATTATTCTCTTTTGCGAAATCAACAACTTTTTTAAAAAAACCAAGCCCTTCTACAACCTGCGTGGTCGGGTTATGAGGGAAGTTTATGATCAACATCTTCGGCCTTGGCCATGACGACTTATATGCCTTCTCCATCTCCTTAAAGAAGTCAATGCCTGGGCCTATTGGAATACTTCTCACCTCTCCACCTGATATGATGACGCCGTATGGATGTATGGGATATGCAGGGGTTGGTGTCATTACCACATCGCCAGGACCTATGGTTGCAAGCGTGAGGTGAGAGAGGCCCTCTTTAGAGCCTATGGTGACGACTGCTTCGAGCTCAGGATCGAGCACAACATCATAGCGTCTCAAATACCATTCACATATCGCATTTCTTAACTGTGTTATCCCTTTTGAAGCAGAATATCTGTGGTTTTTGGGGTTTCGTGCAGCCTCACATAGTTTATCTACTATATGTTTTGGTGTTGCACCATCAGGATTTCCCATTCCAAGGTCAATAATATCTTCTCCGCGCTGTCTTGCCTCTATCTTAAGGGCATTCACAATACTGAATACATACGGCGGAAGCCTTTTTATCTTATTAAATTCAAACATCATTTATGCCTCTCTAAAATCTAAAAAATTTTCTGCATCCATCGAGCTCCTTACAAGAGGTGAAGAAGCTACATGTTTAAAACCCATACATAAAGCGATAAGTCTAAGTTTTTCGAATATCTCAGGCTTCACATATTCAACAACAGGCAGATTGGATCTCGAAGGTCTCAGGTATTGCCCTATTGTAACAGAATCGCAATTCACGTTACTCAGGTCTCCCAGAACATCAATAACCTCATCAAGTGTTTCTCCAAGTCCTAACATAAGTCCTGACTTTGTAGTAGTTTCAGGTGCAATCTCCCTTGCATATTTTAATATTGTCAGAGAACGACTGTAATTTGCCTGTGGCCTGACAAAAGGATAAAGCCTTGGGATCGTTTCGACATTATGGTTATAGACATCCGGCCCTGAAAGTAATAATGAAAATAGAGCACTTATATTCCCTTTAAAATCAGGGGTAAGCACCTCCACTTTTGCATCAGGCAGATACTTTCTTATCGCAGAGACAGTTCTTGTAAACTGTTCAGCACCGCCATCAGGAAGGTCGTCCCTTGTTACAGAGGTTATGACAACATACTTTAGTCCCATATCTTTTGCAGCTAGTGCAACCCGTTCAGGTTCATCTGGGTCAAGAGGTTCTGGCGTTGAATGTTCGACTGCACAAAAACCACAGTTTCTTGTGCATTTTGACCCGAGTATCATAAACGTTGCAGTTGGTTTTGAGAAACATTCCCCGATATTCGGACATCGTGCTTCCTCACATACAGTAGAGAGCCCATAGTTTCTGAGTATGCGTTTTGTACCATGAATATCTGCAAAACTTTTGGTCTTTATCCATTCAGGGAGTCTCAATGCAAACTCCGTATTCATTTTTAATTACTATTTGTTATAAATGCTCCTGTACGCTATTAAACATTATAAGAAATCTAAAACCTTTGTCAAATGGTACAGTGAAATGGAAAAGAGGGTATGATATTCCCAACATTTTTAAATACTTCCTTTCCTATGAGAACTGATGGTAAAATGAGCAAAGGTGACAGGACTAAAAGGCAAAAGACTTATAGGGTTACTCTCGGCAGTACCATTTGAGGGGAGTTTTATCCTGAAAAATCTTAAAAAGGTGAGTGCAAAGGTATCTGGCGACTTAACCTTCTATAAGGGGAAAATATATAACAAACCTGTTATCTATCTTGCTTCCGGGATCG
>JAOUJR010000065.1 GCA_029883145.1 Nitrospirota bacterium | reverse complement strand
ATCTGTGCCCAATCCTGACTTTCTGTACCTCCTGCACCAGGATGTATGGTAATAATGGCATTATTTTTATCCAGTTCTCCGGTGAGGAGATACTGGATTTCCAGTGTATCTAAATCTCCTTTTAATCCTTTAATACTCTTCTGTAACTCATGAAGAAACAACTCTCCACTCTCTTCTTCCAATATACTGATTGATTCTTCAAGATAAGAAAGTTTATTCGACAGTGATTCAAAATGTGATACTATATCCTCGAGCTTTGACTTTCTTTTGAGAAGTTCCTGAATATTTTGCGGAGATGCCCATACATTATCTGAGACAAGGTCTTTTTTTACTTTTTCAATCTCTTCTTTTAATTTCGGTACATCAAAGATAACCTCTTAATGACTCTGTTTTAATTCTTAGGTGCGATAACTCCTCTTTTAATTCTTCCTGTAAGAGCATAGAGCCTCCTTAACTCCTCCTGATTTTTCCTAAAATGTGAGCGACGATTAATATTGAAAAGACAATACAGAGAAAAGAAAAAAGATCACCGAACCTTGTATAAAAACTTCTCGTGGAATCGGTCTTTATATCCTGTATCAGTACTGCTGGCTGGAAGAGACTTGTTTTTGAGTGTATTCTGCCATTGCTGTCAATAACACCTGAGATACCTGTATTTGCCGCTCTTATTACAGGTTTTCTGTTTTCTATGGCACGAAAAACCGCCATACTGAAATGTTGGTAAGGACCTGTTGTCTTTCCAAACCATGCATCATTCGTAATATTCACAATGAAATCGCCACCTTTTACATAAAATTTTCGTACAAGTCCTGGGAATATAATCTCATAGCATATGAGGGTGGCAAAGCCTCCATATGAAGTCTCAGCCCTGAGATAATGGTTGCCCTTTACATAGTCCCCGACACCTGCAACAAGTTTATCCATGAAGAAAAGGACGTTACGCAAGGGAACATATTCTCCAAAAGGAACCAAATGTATTTTATCATAAAGATAAGACACCCTTCCATCCTTATCAAGTAATACTGCACTATTGGTAAGAAGATTTCTTCCCTCCTTCTTTTCTTTGACAACAACAGCACCAAGAAGGAGATACGTGTTGAGTTGATGTTGTAAATCAATAAGCTGTTGCGTATATTCTCTATCGATCTTGAAATAAAATGGTACTGCTGTTTCAGGCCAGACAATGAGCGATGGAGAGGAAGAAGCGGCCTGAATCGAAAGATCCTTATAGGTCTCTATCACTTTACTTTGATAAGCAGGTTCCCATTTTTTGTCCTGTTCGATGTTTCCCTGTATAATCCCTACACGTAAGTTTTTTCCGGATCTTTCCTGACCGAGCCTCCAATACCCATATATGAAAGAAGAGATGATGAACAGGAGGAGGAGAGAAAGACCGATCACTGTGTAAAACCAGGGGAAAAGTGGCATATTACTAATACGCTTTTTCATAAGTGCAATATCTGTAAATGCACCATTTACGGCGAGTATAAGAAAGGATACACCGTAAATGCCTGTGATATCTGCGAACTGGATTAAGGGGAGGAACGTGTACTGGGTATATCCCATGCTTGACCAGGGGAATCCGGTGAACAGGTAGGAGCGAAGAAACTCAAGTGCAACCCAGAGGACTGGTGCAATAAAGAGCGCGGGAAGACGAGTGTTCTTTATTACCAAGGAGAAGAAAAGGGCAAAGATGCCTGTGTAGAGGCTGAGATACATGCAGAGCAAAAAAACAATGATAATGCTCGCAATAAATGAAATATGACCATAATGATTTATTGAGTGATATATCCAGTAGAGGGTACCAAAAAAATAAATGATACCAAGAAGGAAACCTGCCGTAAATGCCTGTTTTGGCTTTTTATCATAGAGGGAGAAGAGAAACGGAACAAGTGCAATCCATGCGAGAAAAAAAAGGTTTAATGTTGGGAAACATACTACGAGGAGGATTCCTGAAATACATGCAGCCGCATAATGTATTACGTTCTTCGTTTCCATATGTATTATTTGTGTGAAAGTCATTTAGTTTAAAACACCAGAGAGTAAGGAAACAAGATAACTTTGAAAAGAGGTAGAAAAATTTTTTTTCTTGACAATAACCCACTATTTACTGTATTTTTTAACCTTAATATTGAGTCTATAACTGAAGGGGGGTAGAGAATTGTATGCTTTAGGTAAACATTTATTAATAGAATTGCGGGACTGCAATCCCGAAATTCTGAAGAGTCTTGAGAAAGTTAGAAGTATAATGGTCTCTGCAGCAAAAGAAGCTAAGTCAACAGTAGTAGATATCTCCTTCCATGAATTTAATCCATTTGGTATTAGCGGAATGATAGTCATCGCAGAATCCCATCTCTCGATTCATACATGGCCCGAGTATGGTTATGCAGCGGTTGATATTTTTACCTGTGGTCATGTGATAAAGCCAGAGGTAGCAGCGTCATATCTCATTAAGGCATTTGAATGCAAAAATCCTTCGATTGTTGAAATAAAAAGGGGAATACTCTCTCACAAAAACAAGAAATTCCCTCATAAGGTTATCTCAGCTTCTCACCATCCTGTTGGAGATTCTGAAATTTATCACACAATTACAAAGTAGAATCAACAGGAGTTCTACGAATCTTCTCTATTTGCGAGGACTGCAAGACCTGGCAGTTCTTTTCCCTCGAGTAGCTGAAGTGAGGCACCTCCACCTGTTGATATAAATGATATTGCATCAGATACCCCTGCCCTGTGCACAGCAAAGTCTGTATCACCACCACCAACTATAGTAAGTGCGTAAGCATCTGCAACGGCATGAGCAATCGCAAATGTCCCTCTTGAAAATGCATCTATTTCGAATACACCCATTGGCCCATTCCAGAGCACAGTCTTTGCATCATGGAGTGCTTCTGAAAAGAGTTTGACAGAGGCAGGGCCAATGTCAAGAGCCCTCCATCCCTTTGGTATCTCGAGTGTGGGTATAATCTTTGTTTCTGCTGCAGGCTCAATGCTCTGAGCAATGACACAATCTACGGGAAGATAAAACTTTATACCAACCCCTTTGAGCCTTCTCCTTATCCGCTGTGCTGTCTCGAGCATATCTTCTTCAACAAGGGAATTCCCTACCTCATAGCCCATTGCTTTTATAAATGTATATGCTATACCACCGCCGATTATTACTTTGTCGACCTTGTCAACGAGGTTTTCAAGCACATTTATCTTTCCGGAGACCTTTGCTCCGCCAAGGATAGCAACAAAAGGCCTCACCGGATTTTCTACTAGTCCTCTAAGATATTGTATTTCCTTCTTTAACAGAAACCCGGCTGCTGACGGCAGAAACTTGGGTACCCCAACAATAGATGCATGTACTCTGTGAGCAGTTCCGAATGCATCATTGATATAGACATCTGCGAGTCGTGATAAGGCACGTGCAAACTCCTCGTCGTTTTTTTCTTCGCCGGGATGATATCTGAGGTTTTCGAGGAGAAGCACATCACCTTCCTTCATCTTTGAGACAAGACTTTCTACCTGGCTTCCGATGCAATCAGGTGAAAAGATGACTTCTTTGTTAAGAAGTCTTTGAAGCCTTTTTGCAACAGGGGCAAGGCTGAGCCTCGGGTCAGCCTTGCCTTTTGGTCTTCCAAGATGTGATGAGAGGATAACCTTTGCTCCCTCATCAATCGCATAATTTATTGTGGGAAGTGTGGAGCGGATTCTCCTGTCATCGGTAATTCTTAGATTATCATCGAGAGGCACATTAAAATCAGCCCTGATAAAAACCCGTTTCCCTTTAATAGTAAGGTCTTCTATAGAATTCTTTTTAAATATATCTTTAATTGGGACTGACAGGCTATTCTTTCTTATCATAGAGAGCTCCGCTTGATAATGTAGAGGATAAGGTCTCTGAGCCGTGAGCTATAACCTATCTCATTGTCATACCACGCGAGAACCTTCACCATCTTTCCCTCGAGCACCATGGTTTGCGATGAATCCACTATAGCTGAATGTGCGTTGCCATTAAAATCACATGACACGAGAGGCTCTTCCAAGTACTGAAGGATTCCTTTCATGGGTCCCTCAGAGGCACGTTTAAATGCAGCATTCATTTCTTCTACTGAAGCATCCCTTTCCAACTCAGCCACAAGGTCTACAAGAGACACATTCGGTGTAGGGACTCTTATGGAAAGGCCATTAAGCTTGCCCTTCAGTTCCGGTAACACAAGTCCTACAGCCTTTGCTGCACCAGTTGTCGTAGGAATCATGTTCAGCGCTGCTGCCCTTGCCCTACGCAGATCCTTATGGGGAAGGTCAAGGATTCTCTGGTCGTTTGTATAGGAGTGTATTGTAGTCATTAACCCTCTCATTATTCCAAATTCAGTATGTATGACCTTTGCGACAGGGGCAAGACAGTTTGTTGTGCAGGATGCATTTGATATAACTTTATGTTTTACAAGGTCTAACATTTCCTCATTTACGCCCATGCATACAGTGATGTCAGGTTCCTTTGCAGGAGCTGAGATGATTACCCACTTTGCCCCGGCATTTAAATGTTTTGCAGCAGAAGGCCTGTCTGTGAATCTTCCGGTAGACTCAACGACAATGTCTACACCGAGGTCTTTCCATGGCAGTTTCTCAGGCTCTGTAGCAGCAAAAATCTTAATCTCTTTCCCATCAACGATGATACTTCCGTCACCAGCCTTTACTTCAGCGTCAAAAATGCCATGCACAGAGTCGTATTTAAGGAGATGGGCAAGGGTCTTTGCATCGGTAATATCATTAAGCGCAATGATCTCAAAGTCATTATATCCCTTACTTACCCTGAAAAGACTCCTTCCTATTCTTCCAAAACCATTAATGGCAACACGCACTGACATACATACCTCCTCTTAAAAAATGTTTACGTTATGGTCATCAGTCAGAAATGAAGACTGACAACGATTACCTGTTTAAAAACTTATTTATCACAATTCCTGTTAAGAGTTTTGGAAAAAAATACGTTGACTTTGGCGGCATTCTTATTGAGGACAGGGCAGCCCGTTCAACATCCTCGACTTTTGTAGGATTAATGAAAAAGGCTGCGCGAAACTGTCCTTTTCTCACTTTACCAATGGCCTTGTGTATATCCATCTCGTATCCAATATCATTTGCTTGAAGTATTTTTTTCAGTATAAGATCATGAAGGATAAACACATCAATCTGCCTCAAGTCAGAATTGAGTTCTGAAAAGGTGCCACGTTTATATTTGAGAAGGTACCAGACGTCATCCTCATTCTGGAAAAAGCCAAAGACACGATTTCTCCCTGATATTCTCTTTGTAATCTCAAAATCCGCATGTACGGGTTCGATCTCAAAAAATTCAGAAAGTCTTCTGTGTGTATCATCTGGAATTTCATTCACGAGCCTGTGAGTAGGGAGTATCGTGAGCCCCTCATCTGACATATTCGCAAGAAACATAAGGACATAATTAAAGGGCTCATTACCTGTGGAAGATGGTCTCTTTTCTTTCATTTCCTTCTGAAACTCAAAGGCTGTCTCATATCTATGGTGTCCGTCTGCAATAAAAACAGTTTTACTGTCAAGTTTCTTTGTGATGATCTCAATATCCTTTTTTTCGTCAATACACCACAATCTGTGAATAGCTCCCCCTGTGTCACGTGCCTTAATATATGGTTTTGTCGTGGCGATTCTTGAAAGCAGAGTCGATACATCTTTCTCAGAACTCTTATAAAGAGAGAATATTGGACTTGTGTTTGCCTCGCATGTTTTTAGAAGGGTCAGTCTGTCTGTTTTTGGTTTAGAATAAGTACACTCATGGGGATAAATAGTGCCCTTACCCAATTCCTCTATTTTTACAAGCCCAAGGAAGCCCAAGAGCCTTTTTTCTTCTCCATTTATTCTATAGGACATTTCATATGCATAAAATGAGGGTTTTTCGCTCCTGATAAGTATCCCCTCATTTACCCATGTCTCGAGATAGTTCTTGGATCTTGTGTACTTATTATCTGTTTCATTATCTCCAGGTTGTTCTTTGCCAAAGTCTATCCTTACAATGTTTAATGGGCTTTTTCTATATAATTCTTCCTGGTGTTCAGGCGTGATGATATCGTAGGGAGGAGCCAACACATCTCCGATAGATACTTTTGATACATTGTAAAGGATTCCTTTGAAAGGAATTATTTCAGCCATTTATTTTTTTAAAAAAGTCCTTAAAAAAGTTCTGTAGAAAAGAATGTGATATCTTATCATGGTATAAAGAGTAAATTCAAACGACCTGAGAGATGTGAAGCTTGACTTTATTTTCAATAAAAATTTATAATCTTCTTTACCTAAAGGACGAGTATGGGAACATATACTACATTCCATCCACATAACATAAAACGGAAAAGGGTTCACGGCTTTCTTGAGAGAATGAGCTCCCCGGGTGGGCGTAAAGTTCTCAAGAGGAGAAGGAACAGAGGGCGGAAAAAGTTAACTGTGTAAAGCGTAAAAAAAATTTACGCACGTTAACAAGAAGACAAGAATTTGACGTGGTCTTTAAAGAAGGAAGCACCTTCTCTTCAAAGAATCTTATTATGTACGCACGCCCCAATGAGCTCAGATGTAATCGTTTTGGCCTTTCTGTGAGCAAAAAGGTTGGAATAGCGGTGACACGAAACAGGCTAAAACGTCTTCTGAGAGAAGCGATGAGAAAGCTCTTACACGAGTTCCCTTTGAATTATGATTTTGTTATTGTTGCAAGAAAGACCTCTGTAGAGGGTAGTTTGGATGAGTTCATGCGGGATATTAAACGATTTCTGGCGAGGCTTATTTATGAAAAAAATTCTGATAGTGTTCATAAAGCTGTATAAGTATCTTATATCATCTGCACTTCCCATGAGTTGCAGGTTTACCCCTACCTGCTCTGAATATTCAATTGAGGCAATACGTAAGTATGGAAGCATTAAGGGGGTTTATTTTTCGTTAAGGAGGATACTGAGGTGTCATCCCTTTCACCCTGGCGGGTATGACCCTGTAAAGTAAGATGGACAAAAGAACTGTTCTTGCCATAATGCTTATATTTTTAGTTCTTTTCATTTATCAGTACTTCTTTTTCAAGCCCGAACCCCGGCAGGTTCAGAAACAGGCAACGGTAGAGGAGAAGAAAGAAGAGCCTAAACCATTGACACCAATAAAGCCTGCCGTAACTAAGCCTATACCGTTTGAAGAAAAAGAGATTAAGGTCGAGACTGAACTCTATTCTGCTGTCTTTACCACAAGAGGTGGAACATTAAAATACTATGAACTTAAAAACTATAAGGATAAAAGTGGGAAGAACGTGGTTCTCCTTAAAGAGCCAGGCATAGAACCTCCTCTCGCGATTGGTTCAAAAGAGGACTTTGACCTCTCGGACATTAACTTCCATATTTCTGCCTCTGGCGGAGGTAAAGACATCACACTCAATAAGAATGTAAACTCAGGCTCAGTTATATTTGAATATGCAGGTTCAGGAGTCTCTGTGAAAAGGACATATACATTCCAAAATGACACTTACGCAATTGATATAAAAGATGAGGTCTCAGGGCTTTCTGACTACTGGATAACTGTTGGGACTGATTTTGGCATTTATGATAGCAAAGACACATCATCACATATAGGACCTGTGCTTCTTAAGGAAAGTGACAGAATCGAGTTTGATACGAAAAAGTTGAGTGAAGCTAAAAGTTATAAAGAAGGCTTGAAATGGATAGCTCAGGAAGATAAGTATTTCTTTGCATCCCTTGTGCCTCGTTCCGGTGTGGAAGAGGCGAAGGTTTGGAAACAAAAAGAATCGCCAGTTATTGCATTCAAGTGCAAATCTGGTACAAACAGCTTTTTCCTGTTTGCCGGACCAAAAGAATATGACAGGTTAAAGGTACTGAAGGCAGGTCTCGAGCATATCATCGATTTCGGTTTCTTCTCGATACTCGCGGTGCCTCTCTTCTGGGTTCTGAAGCTCTTTTACAAAGTTTTAGGAAACTATGGATGGGCAATAGTCCTTCTCACGCTCATTATACGAATACCATTTATCCCGCTCGTAAACAAGAGTCAGAAGTCAATGAAAAAGATGCAAGAGATGCAACCAAAGATAGCAGAGCTTAAAGAAAAACATAAGAAAGACCCGCAGAAGATGCAGGCTGAGACTATGGCACTTTATAAAAAGCATAAGGTAAATCCTCTGGGAGGCTGTCTCCCAATGCTCTTTCAGCTTCCTGTATTTTTTGCACTTTATAATATATTGCTGATAGCGATAGAACTGAGATTTGCACCATTTATTCTCTGGATAAAAGACCTTTCAGCGCCTGATACCCTTTTAGGCCATATTCCCGAAGCTATTCCTTTAATCGGTGGTTATGCTATAGGTCCATTGCCTCTCCTCATGGGCCTCACTATGGTAATCCAGCAGAAGATGACCCCGACATCCATGGATTCAACCCAGAACAAGATAATGATGCTCATGCCGATTGTATTCACTTTTATTTCCTTAA
>JAOUJR010000418.1 GCA_029883145.1 Nitrospirota bacterium | reverse complement strand
CCTTTATTACCCGTTTTCATAAAGGGAGGCCTTATGAAATTTTTCATTGACACAGCAAACATTAATGAGATTAAGAAAGCATGGGAACTTGGCGTAATAGATGGTGTTACCACGAACCCGTCTCTCATGTCAAAAGAGGGGAAAGACCCGGTCGAGTTATTAAAGCAGATCTGCAGTATTGTCAATGGCCCGGTAAGCGCCGAGGCAGTAACCCTGACTGCAGATGAGATGATCAGAGAAGCAGAGTTCCTTTCAAAAATCCATGAAAACATTGTGGTAAAAATACCGATGATTGAGGAAGGGCTCAGAGCAGTAAAAAAGCTGTCAGGCATGGGTATCAAGACAAATATGACCCTTGTCTTTTCCCCGAGTCAGGCTTTACTTGCGGCAAAAGCTGGCGCAACCTATGTGAGTCCCTTTGTGGGGAGGCTCGATGATATAAGTCATTTTGGAATGGGAATTGTGAGTGAAATATTAGAGATATATGAAAACTATCTGTTTGATACTGAAGTGATAGTAGCCAGCGTGAGAAATCCGCTTCATGTGGTTGAGGCTGCAAAGATGGGTGCTCATATCGCAACCATCCCTTATTCTGTTATACTACAGTTAATAAAACACCCGCTTACTGATGTGGGCATCGAAAAGTTCTTGAAGGATTGGGAAAAAGTACCGAAAAAATAAAAATAGTGAAGAAAGATATTGGGCAGAAGATAACCCTTTCGCTCATTCTCGGTCATATCGACCTCTCTATGAGTCGTAGACCGAGGTGGTCGTATCGACCAAAACCGCTCAAGGGCTATCTTCTATCAATACTATAAAGGAGAAAAAATGCCGATATTTGAATATAAATGCACCATGTGCAGTGAGGACTTTGAGAAACTTGTTTTTGGAAATCAGGAAGTCATTTGCCCTAAATGCAGCTCTAAAGAGGTAAAAAAGAAGTTTTCTGTCTTTTGTGCCTCTGGCACTCAAAAACCTCTTGCTGGCACAGGCGCGGCCTGTACCTCCTGCAACAAAACAACGTGTAGTTCATGCGGGTAAAAATAGTTATAAATGACGGGTTAGGCTAAGAAGGGAATACCGTCATCCTTCCCGTGTATCCCCTTCTACTTTTTGTCTAATTAATAAGATATTACATCAACACTATCATAATAAAAAGGCTCATCAAGAAGGCCGTTCATTTTAAGGTCTACGCCAAAATAAAAGGTATAAGTATCAGGTGGTAGTGTGGTGTAAATTATACTTGTGGGGCTGAGGTTGAAAAGTGGCCCTTGATATGCAGGAATTACATAGGTCGTCCATTGACCAGTAGAAAAATTATACCAATACAATATGCCTTCGCTTGCAACATATTTTGCACCACCCCAATCAGCATTAACACCTGAATAACCGCCAGGGTCAAGACTTATCGTTATATCAACTGGCTCAAAGAATCTTACATAAAGAGAGCTATCGCTGCCATTAGCCTTGATGTCAGGAACAGGAGGAGTAAGTGTTATTGCACTTGCTTCATTTGAATAAGCAGAGTCTCCGGCACTGTTGTAAGCCCATACTGCATAGTAATATGTACCACTCTCGTTGACGTTAGTATCAGAAAATGTAGGGACATTTGCCCCTACTGTTGCAATCTGGTAATATGTGCCTCCAACGCCATACTTTCTTTTGATTACGAATCCGGACTCATTATAAGAATTATCTGTCCATGAGAGATTTATTTGATTACGTGATACAGTAGTAGCAGTAAGATTGGTTGGTTCTGATGGTTGTGGTGAGACAGGTTTGAATTTCTGAATGCGATCATTACCCATATCAGCCACAAAAACATTTAATGATGAATCTACTGCAACACTCCATGGACCATTAAAATTACCATTTTCCTCGTTAGGCCCCCAAGCAAGACCATATGAGCCCCATTTGGTTATAAACCCACCGTTGCTATTAAATTTCTGGATGCGATGATTACCTGAATCTGCCACATATACGTTACCCGATGAGTCTACTGCAACCCCCCATGGACTATTAAAATATCCGTCCCCTACGCAGCAAGAGCCCCATTTGGTTATAAAACCACCATTGTTATTAAACTTCTGGATGCGATAATCTACTACATATACGTT
>JAOUJR010000064.1 GCA_029883145.1 Nitrospirota bacterium | reverse complement strand
TTTAAAAGATGAGCTTATAAAGGGGTGATTTTATGGCTATTGAAGGAATCAAGACAGCAGAAATAAGTGAGCTTTTAAGAAAGCAGATAACGGATTTTGAGAAAAAGGTTGATGTAAGTGAAATCGGAGTGACCACATATGTCGGCGATGGTGTTGCGAAGGTATATGGGTTGGATAATGCGATGTCTTCCGAACTCCTCGAATTTCCGAATAATGTTGTGGGTATGGTGCTTAACCTTGAGGAAGACGCAGTTGGTGCCGTTCTTTTTGGTGAGGACAAGCTTGTGAAAGAAGGCGACATCGTCAAGCGTACAGGAAAAATCATGGAAATCCCTGCCGGCGACGCTCTGATAGGCAGGGTAGTAGATGCCATAGGAAGACCTATAGATGGAAAAGGTCCTATTCATACTACAGAAACAAGAAAGGTGGAGGTCGTCGCACCAGGTATCATAAAGAGACAGCCTGTGAATAAACCTCTACAGACAGGTATTAAGGCAATAGATTCTATGATTCCTATTGGGAGGGGGCAGAGGGAGCTTGTCATTGGTGACCGGCAGATTGGAAAGTCCTCTATCCTGGTTGATACGATTATCAATCAGAAAGGTGGAGATGTGATCTGTATCTATTGTTCGGTCGGACAGAGGAGACCGGCTGTTGTGCGTTTAGTCAATACCCTTGAGAAATACGGTGCCATGGAACACTCCATAGTCGTTGTAGCGTCAGCGAGTGAGCCAGCACCACTGCAATATATTGCTCCTTATGTGGCCTGTTCGATGGGCGAATATTTCAGGGACAAGGGTAAGGATGCCTTTATTGCTTATGATGATCTTACGAAGCAGGCCTATGCCTACAGGCAGCTCTCACTGCTGCTGAGGCGTCCACCAGCCCGTGAGGCATACCCGGGAGATGTATTCTACCTTCATTCAAGACTCCTTGAGAGGGCATGCAAGTTGTCAGATAAGGAGGGAGGCGGTTCACTAACCGCTATTCCAGTAATTGAAACCCAGGCTGGAGATATATCAGGATATGTTCCAACAAATGTTATCTCCATTACTGACGGTCAGATATTCCTTGAGTCAGAACTCTTTTATGGTGGCGTGAGACCAGCAATTAACGTTGGTCTTTCAGTCAGCCGTGTCGGAGGCGCTGCCCAGAGTAAGGCGATGAAACAGGTCGCTGGAATGCTCAGGCTCGACCTTGCCCAGTATAGAGAACTTGCTGCATTTGCACAATTCGCCTCTGACCTTGACAAAGCAACCAGGTTACAGCTTGAGAGAGGGAGAAGAATGATTGAACTCTTGAAGCAGGACGAGTGTGTGCCCATGTCTGTGGATGATCAGATAATGCTTATCTTTGCAGGGACACAGGGCTTTCTCGATGATGTGCCTGTTGAAGCACTTAAAGCCTTTGAGGAAGGGTTCCTCAGATATATTAGGGCAGAGAAGCAAGATCTGAAGAAAGAGTTAATGGCGAAGATGGCTTTAGATGACGATTTGAGAAACAAGATTACCGAGGCGATTACGACTTTTAAAAAGACATTTCAACCATAAATAAAGTTTTCAGTAGTCAGTTTTCAGTTTTCAGACTCACAACTGACAACTAATAACTGGCTTGGAGGATAGATGGCGACTTTAAGAGATTTAAGGAAAAAAATAAAGTCAATTCAGAGCACGAAGAAGATCACGAAGGCGATGAAGATGGTAGCTGCTGCAAAGCTGAGGAGGGTTCAGGACCGAATGCTGAATTTCAGACCCTATGCGATAAGCATGAGCTCAGTCCTTTCTGACCTTGCAAGTGTTGCAGAGAGGCAACTCCACCCGCTCCTTTCCGTGAGGGGGAGGAAGACAGTTGAAGTTCTCGTGATCACCAGTGATAAAGGTCTCTGTGGAGCTTTTAATACGAATATTTTGAGAGCAGCAGGGAATTATATTGAATCTTTGAAAAAAGAGGGCATAGAAATAAGCCTGAATGTTGTAGGAAGAAAAGCACGTGATTATTTCCGGAGGAGAAATATGCCTCCGAGGAAGATATGGATCGGACTCTCCGGAAGGATAACCTATGCAAGTGCGCAGGAGATTG
Organism: Nitrospirota bacterium; assembly: GCA_029883145.1. Classification (GTDB taxonomy): domain Bacteria; phylum Nitrospirota; class Thermodesulfovibrionia; order Thermodesulfovibrionales; family SM23-35; genus VGWZ01. The sequence continues at coordinate 6,430 of JAOUJR010000064.1, read as the reverse complement.
CACAGGACCTTATAACAACTTACGTAAACGAGACAGTAGACGAGGTGGTTCTTATATACAATGAATTCAAGTCATTACTTCTTCAGAAGGTCTCTATAATAAGACTCCTTCCTCTCGGAAAACTCGAATCAGAAGAAGGCCAGTCAGAAGTTGGCCCTATTACTGCTGATTTCCTCTACGAACCTCCTGTTGAGGTGCTCTTTGAAATGCTTTTACCAAAGTATATTGAAATACAGGTATATCGGGCACTTCTTGAATCCAGTGCTGCTGAAGAGGCTGCAAGGATGACTGCTATGGAAAATGCATCGAAAAACTGTGAAGACCTTATTCAAAAGGTAACACTTATTGCGAATAAGGTGAGACAGGCAATTATCACAAAAGACCTGATGGATATCGTTGGTGGTGTTGAAGCTCTGAAAGTCAAATAATAAAGGGTAAGAAATGAAGTGTATAAACAATAACTACAGGGGGTACTTATTATGAATATAGGAAAGGTTTCACAGGTAATTAGTGTTGTGGTTGATGTGGAGTTTGAAACCCAGTTGCCTGCTATCCTTGATGCATTGAAAATAGACGAACCGGGAGACCCTTCAAAAGGGATTCCGGAAATTCACCTCACACTCGAGACAGTTGCCCATTTGGGGGAGAATAAAGTGAGGACACTCGCAATGGGTGCGACAGAAGGTCTTGTAAGAGGCATGAAGGTGGTGGATACAGGTCAGCCAATAACAGTTCCTGTTGGTAAACCTGCCCTCGGAAGGTTAATCAACGTCCTGGGTGAGCCTATTGATGAGATGGGCCCGGTAGAGGGAGCTGAATGGTGGCCTATCCATAGACCAGCGCCAGATTTTACCGAACAGGTAGCAACAGCAGAGCAGTTTGAGACAGGCGTTAAGGTCTTTGACCTCATTGTCCCCTTTGTGAAGGGCGGAAAGATGGGGATGTTTGGAGGCGCAGGTGTTGGTAAGACCGTTATCATCATGGAGATGATCCATAATATAGCGCTGAAGCACGGCGGTGTCTCTGTCTTTGCAGGTGTTGGTGAAAGGTCGAGGGAAGGCAATGACCTCTATCTTGAAATGAAGCACTCAGGCGTCCTTCCCAATGTTGCACTCATCTATGGTCAGATGAATGAAACACCTGGAATAAGAGCAAGGGTTGGTCTGAGCGCCCTTACCGTAGCAGAATCCTTCAGGGATGCGGGTCAGGATGTCCTTATCTTCATAGATAACATCTTCAGGTATACCCTTGCAGGCGCAGAGGTTTCAGCCCTCCTTGGAAGGATGCCCTCAGCAGTTGGCTATCAGCCGACCTTGGGAACAGATATGGGCACTCTCCAGGAGAGGATTACAACTACCAATAAAGGTTCCGTTACCGCAATGCAGGCTATATACGTTCCTGCTGATGACCTTACAGACCCTGCTATTGTGGCAACATTTACGCATCTGGATGGAACCGTCGTTCTTTCAAGACAAATTGTTGAGCTTGGTATCTATCCTGGTGTTGACCCTCTTGATTCTTTCTCGAGACTCCTCGATCCGAAGATCCTCGGAGAGGAACACTATTCTGTTGCAAGAGGAGTTCAGTCTACACTTCAGAGATATAAAGAGCTTCAGGACATCATCGCTATCCTCGGTATAGAGGAACTTTCAGAAGATGATAAGATCGTCGTTGCAAGGGCAAGAAAGCTCCAGAGATTCTTGAGCCAGCCCTTCTATGTTGCAGAGACCTTTACCGGAACTCCTGGCAAGTATGTCAAGATCGAAGATACGATAAAAGGTTTTAAGGCGATAATAGAAGGAAAGTATGATGACATGCCTGAACAGGCATTCTATATGATAGGTCCAATAGAAGAGGCTGAAGAGAAGGCTAAAAAACTCGGCTGGAGCAGGCAAGTATAAAAAGTTACGTAGGGGAGTAAATTAATGGAGAATAAATTAAGACTTCAAATCGTTACACCATATGGTCTTATCTTTGAAGATGATGTGGATGAATTTGCAGCTGCCGGAAGCGAGGGTGATTTCGGGGTATTACCCGGGCATGCACCGTTTCTTACAGGCCTGAAAATAGGGATGCTCTCCTATAAGAAGGGTAATGAAGCGGGGTATGTTTTTATTAATAGAGGATTTGCAGAGATAGGGCCTGATAAGGTTGTCGTTCTGGCAGATAGTGCAGAGAAAGCTGAAGCCATTGACGTGGAAAGGGCTAAAGCTGCGATGAAGCGAGCTGAAGAAAGACTCAAAAAAGCAGAGGAGATCGATTTTTCCAGGGCAGAAGCATCTCTTGAAAGGGCAACGATAAGAATTCAGATAGCAGAAAAAAGAACTATGAGATAATTCATTAGTAATAAATTGTAAAGGGGGTCATGCTTGAGCATGACCCCCTTTTTTTTATTCACTTATACTCACAAAAGCTTAATTTCATGTTGCTGAAATTAAAACCAGTGAGCTATACTTTCTAATCATTAATACCCAGGAAAGTAGTGAGAATGGAGGCAAGGTATGCCTTTTTTTGGAGAACTTTTTGCAAGTGAAATATTAAAAAAGCCTGTGCTTGACCCAAAAGGTGAAGAACTTGGCAGGGTAAAAGACCTTGTGATTATAAAGGGTGAACCACTTCCAAAAGTGTCTGCCCTGATTATTGAGCGGAAAAAGGGAATGTTAAGACTCCCCTGGTCAGACCTGAACATATTTAATAAGAGAATAATCTCTGCAAATGTTTACAGCGAAGTGCTCCAGCCCTATGAATTTAATGAGGAGGACCTCCTGTTAGTAAGGGATATTCTCGATAAGCAGATAGTTGATGCAAATGGTGTAAAAGTTGTCAGGGTAAATGATGTAAAACTTGAAGGCCTTAACACAGAGGCTGTTCTTATCGCAGTTGATGTAGGAATGAGAGGCATTTTGCGAAGGCTCGGGGTTGAGAGAGGTGGAGAGGATCTGATGAAATTATTTAAAAAACACCTCTCGTATAATCTCATTAGCTGGAATTATATACAACCGCTTGAACCAAAACTGACAACGATATCGCTTACTGTCCCCAGACAGATGGTGTCAGAATTGCACCCTGCAGATATTGCAGAGATAATAAGTCAGGTCTCACATAAAGAAGGTGCATCATTTTTCAAAGGGCTCGACGTTGAAACTGCTGCTGAAGCCCTTTCAGAACTGCAACCAGAGACACAGGTAGAGATTATAAGTGAGATGGAACCGGATAAAGCAGCAGATATTTTAGAAGAGATGCCTCCTGATGAGGCTGCAGATGTCCTGAGTGACCTCCCGGTAGATAAGGCAAAGGAGATACTCGAGAGTATCGAGAAGGAAGAAGCTGAAGATATTCAGGAGCTCATGAGTCACGAAGATGATACCGCTGGTGGAGTAATGACAAATGAATTTATCGCATACTCACCAGAAATCACGGTCAGGGAGGCAATAGAGAAATTCAGAAAAGACGCAGAGGAAGTAGAGACGGTTTATTATCTCTATATTGTAGATATCGATGAAAAACTTCTTGGCGTCATCTCTCTGAGAGAACTCCTTCTCGCACCCCTGGATACAAAACTCTCAGATATTATGGAGACTAAACTCAAAACGGTTACCCCAGATACTGATGAAAATGAGGTTGCTGAGATTATATCAAAGTACAACCTTGTGGCCCTCCCTGTCGTTGACACTGAAGGGTTTATGCTTGGTATTGTTACCATTGACGATGTTCTTGACAGAATCCTGCCACCGGCAGCAAAACGCAAGAGGAGGAAGGTGTGAGCCTCTGGAGAAGGATTATCATATTTCTCTCTATAATGGGGCCAGGGATAATAACCGCAAACGTTGATAACGATGCAAGCGGTATTACCACTTACTCTGTAGCAGGTGCCCGGTTCGGATATGCACTCTTATGGACACTTATTCCGACTACTGTTGCCCTTGTGGTAGTACAGGAAATGGTTGCAAGAATGGGTGCGGTAACAGGTAAAGGACTCTCTGATCTTATAAGAGAGAATTACGGTGTCAGATCAACTTTCTTCATGATGACCATCCTCTTCATCGCCAACTTTGGTACAACAGTGGCAAATTTCGCAGGATGGGCTGCGAGCATGGAAATACTCGGATTCAGCAAATATCTCATGGTTCCCCTGGGCGCGTCAGTTATCTGGATGATAGTCATAAAAGGGAGTTACAAGTTTGTTGAGCGAATTCTGCTTGTCGCATGTCTTCTGTATTTTGGATATGTCCTTTCAGGTGTCATGGCAAAGCCAAACTGGGCTGAAGTCTTTAAGAGCACCATTATTCCGCAAATAAAATGGAACTCTGAATTTATTGTGTTAAGTATTGCGATCATTGGAACAACAATTACCCCCTGGATGCAGTTTTATTTACAATCATCAATTGCTGAAAAAGGGATACGTAAAGAGGAGTATAAAGCATCCAGGCTCGATGTATTTATTGGTTGCGGTATTACGAACATTATAGCATTTTTCATAATTGTCACCTGTGCAACAACCCTCTTTCCACAGGGTATAAGGATAAATGAGGCATCAGAGGCTGCACTCGCCCTTAAACCTCTCGCAGGAAACTATGCTTTCTTAATATTTGCGATCAGTCTTGCCAATGCATCCCTTTTAGGAGCAATTATTGTTCCCCTTGCAACTTCATATTACATTTGTGAAGCTATGGGATGGGAAAGAGGAGTGAACAAAACCTTTAAAGAGGCGCCACAATTTATGTGGATATATACCTTCATGATAGTTACTGCTTCGCTTTTAATACTTATACCGGGTGCTCCGCTTGTGTTACTCATGGTGCTGTCATCTGTGCTTAACGGACTGCTCCTCCCTTTTGTCCTGATTTATGCACTCTCTCTTGTCAATAATAGAAAGATCATGGGAGATTATGTAAATCCATGGAGCTATAATGTTATATCGTGGGGGACGGTATCTGCAATTGCTGTCCTTGCAATATTCTTTGTAATAGCCACGTTAGTTCCCTTGAAAGTTTGATATGGTGAATGCAATAGAATGGAAAGACGGAAAGGTAATCATCCTTGACCAGTCAAAGTTGCCTTTTGAGGTAACCTTTGTTGAGTGTACGGATTACAGACAGGTTGCAGAAGGAATAAAGAAACTCTGGATAAGAGGAGCTCCCGCCATAGGTATTGCAGCAGCAATGGGTTTAGCCCTCGGAGCACAGGATATAAAGGCAAACAATCTCAAGGAATTCAAGAAAGGGCTTGAGCCCATAGTTGATGAAATGCTTTCAACAAGACCTACAGCTGTAAATATACGGTGGGCTGTAGAAAAAATAAGAAAATTCCTGAGAGAGAGACGTGGTGAATCGGTGAATAGGTTAAAAGAACTCCTTATTGATGAAGCAAAGAAAATACTTGAGGAAGACATTGAAGTCAATAAGGCAATCGGTAAATGGGGTGCAGAACTCATAAAAGATGGGAATACTATCCTTACTCACTGCAATGCTGGAGCACTCGCAACAGGCGGATACGGTACAGCAACTGCACCAATGTTTGTTGCAAGGGAGCAGGGCAAGAATTTTGAAGTTATTGTTGACGAGACAAGACCTGTACTCCAGGGTGCAAGACTTACTGCATGGGAGCTTATGCAGAAAGGGATACCGGTTACCCTCATTACTGACAACACTGCGGGTGCTCTGATGAATATGGGCGAGATTGACCTCGTCATTGTCGGTACTGACAGAACAGCACGAAACGGCGATGTGGCAAATAAGATTGGAACCTATACAGTAGCTGTCCTATGCAAAGAGCACAAGATTCCTTTTTATGTTGCTGCACCTATCAGCAGTATTGATTTTTCGATATCTTCAGGAAAATACATTCCCATAGAAGAGAGAGGCCCTGAAGAGGTTACCCATATATTCGGCAAATGCCAGATTGCACCTGATGGTGTAAAGGTAAGAAACATTGCCTTTGACGTAACCCCTCATAAGTATGTCACTGCGATAATTACAGAGAAAGGTATATTCAGACCGAAGGATATTAAAAAGCTGACCCAGAAAAATGTAGACCTCGATGAAGTGAGGCTTAAAGTTTAAGGTTATTGTATCATCACAAGAAATAAGAGTGATTATGTAGATAAAAAAATACCTGCTTTAACTTCAGAGGATTGTCCTTGTAATGACTGAAATCTGATTATTCCCCCATTTTTATAAATTATGAAATCTTCGACATCTTAGTGACAACACCATATTTTTATTTAGAGTATTTGCTCCACCTACAAGTCTTCACTTTTAAGTAGGTCTGAAGATTGATGATTACTGGTAAAAAGTAAGGATATGTGAGCTAAGACTTATATTTATACCTTTTTTGCTCGTACATCGACTTGTCACCCTGAATCAGTAGTTCATCAATAGAGCAGGGGTGTTCAGGGTTGTAGTACGCTATCCCAGCACTTAATGACAGC
>JAOUJR010000063.1 GCA_029883145.1 Nitrospirota bacterium | reverse complement strand
AATGAAATTAAAGATAAGTTTAACTATAAAGAATTTATCCACAGAGAAGATGACCGCGGTTGGGGCCAATGGGGCGGAATTGGAGTTTTATATAATACATGAGCGCAATTCTCTAAAGGAGGGTATATCTCATGAATAAAATGAACATCGGAAACAATGTTTTTATCCCTATGCCGGTAGTTCTTGTAGGAGCAAATGTCGAGGGCAAAGCCAACTTTATGGCAGTAGGCTGGATTACAAGGGTTAATGCACAGCCACCCATGATGGCTATTGGTATTAACAAATCCCATTATACTCCTTTGGGAATCCAAGAGAACAAAACATTCAGTATCAATTTCCCAAGTATTGATATGGTCGAAAAGACTGATTATTGCGGGCTGGTATCAGGAAGAAAAACCGACAAGTCAAAGATATTTAAGGTGTTTTATGGTGAAACCAAAACCGCTCCAATGATTGAAGAATGCCCTCTCTGCATGGAATGCAAAGTCATGGGAACAGTCGATTTGCCATCGAACAATCTGTTTATTGGTGAAATTATAAGAGTATATGCTGATGAGTGGTGTTTGACTGACGGAAAACCGGACTTCAAGAAAATTAATCCCCTTCTTTTTACTATGCCAGACAACAGTTACTGGGCTATTGGTGAGTTCGTGGCAAAAGCCTGGTATGTCGGGAAAAAGCTCGAATAGGAGTAATGTAAGCTCCTTATTTCACCCAACCACATCAAGTTTTCTGATCCGAAACCCTACTCCCAAATCCTCTGCAATCTTTTTACATTTTTCAACATCAACACCTTCAAGTTCTACAACCGTAATCTGGACGTGGGGGATAAATTGTTTGGCCTCTTTTATAAATGAGAGGATTTCTCTATATGCATTTTTGAAGGTGGGCTTGCATACTCTGTTGTATGTCTCTTCATCCTGAGCATCAAGACTCACCGATATACTATCAACAATACCCTTGAGTTCAGGAAGTATATTTCTCCCGTGTATTAGATTCCCGTGTCCGTTTGTATTTATCCTGACTTTCCCGTTATTCTGTTTTATCCATCCGGCAACACTTTTAACCAGATCAAGTCTCAAAAGGGGTTCTCCGTACCCGCAGAATACAATTTCTCTATAGCGTGATGGGTCGCCTATTGCATCCTTGAGCTCTTCCTCTGAGGGTTCTTCTGAAAGCCTCAGGTTGTGACCTTTGACATAGTCTGTGTGAAATCTTATACAGAAAGAGCATTCATTTGTGCACCGGTTTGTAATATTAAGATAGAGGTTATCTCTTATCTTGTAAGCGATGACACCTCTCTCAGGCAACTGACCTATCTTAAAAAGTCGTTTTGCATTCAAAGTAGTAATCCTTGCAAGGTCTTCTATGGTGATGCCTCTCATTTCTGCAATTGCCCTTGCTGTATGGATGAGATAAGAAGGTTCGTTCCTTTTTCCTCTGAACGGCTCGGGCGAGAGATAAGGTGCATCTGTTTCGATAAGAAGATAATCATCGGGTATTGCCTTTACAATCTCCTTTGGCTTTTTCGCATTCCTGAATGTCACAGGTCCTGCAAAGGATATATAAAACCCCATTGCCATAGCCTTCTCCGCCATCTCTCTATCGCCGGAAAAACAATGGAGAACTCCTTTATCTACTCCGGATTCCCTGATGATTTCAAGAGTATCTTTCCTTGCCTCTCTGCTGTGGATTACTACAGGAAGATTGACTTCTTTTGCAAGTTGAAGTTGTCGCATAAACACATCTCTCTGAATCTCTCGCGGGGAATTATCATAGTGGTAGTCAAGGCCAATCTCACCTATCGCAACAATCTTACCCTGTATCCCTTGCCCCATGTCGCTATTTTTTATCCATGACTTTATTTGATTAAATATGTCCTCTGTGAAGTCCTTTGCATCATGGGGATGAAATCCTACCGATGAATAAATGAAATCGTATTTTTTAGAAAGTTCCAAGCCGCCAACATTGCCTTCTAAGTCAGAGCCTATAGTAATTATTGCCTCGATACCTGCTGCTTTTGCACGTTGAATGACCTCTTTTCTATCTGGATTGAATTCATCCATTTCAAGATGGCAATGGGTATCAATCAGGTTAATGGCTGATGGCTGATAGCTAATCGCTGAACTAAGCACCAAATTTTTTGAGTCTTCCTGCATTTGCAAGGGCTAATGGCATGAGGTTGATTGTGGGGAAAATACCAAGCTCTCCTTTTGTGCATTCCCTTTCAGTAAAACGCTTACAGGTCTTACCGAGCACATAGGGAGATTTCAAAAGCACAGGCACAGGATGCCAGCTGTGACTTTTCAGGACAGAGGGTGTTGAGTGGTCACCCGTAATAATGAGCACATCAGGATTGAGACCAAGTATTTCTGGCAGAGCGTTATCAAACTCTTCAATCTTTGTTACCTTACCATCGAAGTTTCCATCTTCTCCGTAAGAGTCAATTTTTTTCACATGGAAAAAGAAAAAGTCATAGTCGTGATAGTTCTCTTTTAACACTGCGAGCTCTTCTTTCAGATTACCCGTTAGAGAAGGTGCATACATTCCTACGAGTTTTGCAAGGCCGCGATACATTGGATAAACAGCGATACAGAGTGTGCTCAGTCCATAAACCTCTTTGAAATGAGGCATGTCAGGTACCTGTGAGAATCCGCGCAGGAGAACAGAGTTTGCCCTTGGTTCATTTCTTATAACCTCTGTGATACCTGCAATCAGCTTTTCTACAATCTTTGCAACCCGTTCCGCCTGAGGTGTTTCAGCAGTGACACTTAAAGGAGGTTTTCCCTCTATCTGGGGGTCTGTATCCTTTATCGAGGCAGAGCCACTGGGGAGTGGTTCTGAAAAACGGAGAATGATTGCGAATCTGTGTTCCATCCCCGAAGCAAATATTATCTCAACCTCATCAATCTTTTGTATTTTTTCCTGCAATCCTTCTGTAATTACTCTACTTTTATCTGTGGGGATCCTTCCTGCTCGTCTGTCCTTAATAATGCCATCCCGGATGGTCGCATAGTTCACACGTATGGCTACATCTGTGTTTTTTAATTCTATACCAAGACCAAGCGCTTCTAACACTCCCCTTCCTATCTGCCATTCAATCGTGTCGTAGCCAAAGAGAGAAAGATGTCCGGGCCCGCTTCCGGGAGTTATTCCCATTGCAACAGGAATGTGAAGCCCGCACGCAGACATTGCTGCAAGTGCATCGAGATGAGGTTTACGTGCAGCATCAAGCTCTGTTTTTCCTTTGACAGGAAGCCCTCCAAGTCCATCAAGCACAACGAGGAGTATCTTGGTGTTGTTCTTCTGGATTAAGTCTTTAATTAATTTTTGCATGATAGAAATAGTAATGGATATCTTATTTCTTTGTCCAGTTCCCGCTGGGGTCCTGGATCCACCACCCCTTCTTCGCAGCATCCCGTCTGATTGCTGCAAATTGCTCGATAGCCTGAGGCATTACCTGATTCAGATTTTCTTCTTTTTCAGGAAGTCTGTTTATTCTTATTATTGCTTTTGCCATTCCTTTCATAACAGTTTTTCTATTTTCATTCTCCATGTCTATAAGTTTTTTATCGGCAGGTGGCAATGTTTTTTCCCGTGTAGCGAGCAGTCCATCTTTGCCCTCTCCTACCGCTCCAGTATCCCTGAGTCTATCAATATCAGCAATCCTTGCTCCCATTTCTTTGTATGCATTCACCACATCCGGCATCTTTTTTACCGTCTCTGAAATCTTATCTGCAAGTCCCTTCTCCTGAGCATATGCCGATGTAATGATTTCGAATCTTATCGAACTTTCTGATTTGCCTTCCGGTTTCTTGTCTTCAATCTTCTTATCAGTATCCATGAGTTCTTTTTCCAGATTCTTATATGCCTCCTTCACGTCTTTTTCCGGAAAGTAGATATTTACGGTGATTACTGCACATGATGCAATAACAAAAAAAAGCGCTCCTACAATAAACTCCATCTTTCTTTTCATTTCCTGAACCTCCTTTTACTCTAAACTTATTCAATGAGTGGCAGTGCATAGCATTTGAGCGGATTTAAATTCTGTTTTTGACAGAATTTACCTCGGAGGCTCCGATGCATATCGGAGTCGAGAATGAGCGAAAATGCTATGCCCTGCCTATAAATCCATTATTGTTTTTCCTGAGCCCTCTGAGCTGCCTCTGTTATTGTCCACATCAGGTGGTCAATTGCAATCCTGTTATTAAAGGGTGCCACCTTTACAGAAAGGTCAGTAATACCAAAAATGTTTCTGTTCGATATCTCAAGCTCTCTAAATATTATAAATCCAGCTTGAAGATATACACTCATTATTCCTTTATCAAAGTTTCTGTCCCCAAGATATGTTTTCAGTGACGGTCCCCCGATTTTCTGTAAAAACCCTCTGCTTATTTTTGTTTTTTCGTTTTCTGCACTGTATGTCCAAAAATCTGCTTTACCAATAAGTTGAGCAATATCCATCCCTGACCCTTTCACCTGTATGATTCCGTCAACTTTTCCAGATATATACCCCTTAATAGGTCCGATATTTTCACAGAGTTGTGTAAGGCTCAGTCCTTTCAGAATGATACCTGCCCTGTAATTGACGCCATGCGCGCTATCAACCAGAGCAGAGCCATAAAACCTTCCTCCAGATATGTTACCATTAAAATGTTCTATATTCAAAATATTGCCGTCCTGACTCATCCATAGAGTTATATCTTCTAAAAACTTAAAGCCATAACTCAAAGCACCAATTGTTACCTTTGTGAGATTACCTCCTACGGTCTTTTGAGAATAATATTTATGTAAGTTTTCAAATTCTGAACGTTCAAAAGGAGTTGTTTGATAAGGCTTTTGTTGATCGTCTGCTTCATTATATATTATTGGAACCACCCCATTCACAGGCCCTATAGAATATTCATTGTTTTCCCCTTTGAGGGTAAAATCTTTCAGCATGAGTTTACCGTTAATTTTTAGCTTGTTATTCTCATAATCAATAAACACATCTGAAGAGAGTGAGCCTTCAAGGCCTGTATAAAGAAGACCGTCAGGGAATATATCCCAGAAAGAATTTCTGATATCTGCTGCTTTCACTTCAGGGAGATGTGCTTTTATTTTTATAGACCTGTCTTTTTTCATAAATCTTTCAACCATTCCAGAGATCCCTGTTGATACATTTCCTGTGCCGGTATCTGCTTTGAATTCAAGAACATTCCCCTTGAATGTCATTTCTGAATCTAAAAAACCTTCCTTCAGGATATTTCTTTTTGTTTCCTCATTGACCACAGAGAGCTTTCTTGCGGTCACAAATGCATTTCCTTTGAGAGAATCCATGGAAATTACAGTCCCTTCAAAAGTAGCGCTCTTTATATTCCCTGCTATGCGATAAGGAATTTCTGAAAATTTTGATATTGCCCTTGATATGTCACCCATATCTATATTTTCTGCCGAAGCATTGCCTATTAAAGGAAAAGGGCCTTCTGATGTTCTGCCCTTTAGAGCAAGCTTTATTTTACCTCCTGAAATTTCAGCACGAGGGATATCTACAGAAAAATCCTTTTCGTCAAAATTTCCAGTTCCGGATATCGATCCAGAGGTGATACCTTGAACTTTACCTTTTCCGATAGAAAAATCTATAGTTCCTGAAATCTTCTCCCTGCCTGTGTGCACGTCTGCATACAGATCAAAATTATTAAGCTCTATCTGTTTTTCAGGATAAGAAATATTTACATCTTTACTATCCATACTATATCTTGCTTTCCCCTCAAATATTTTTATCTTTATCTGACCCGCAGATGATGCGAAACCTTCTGTTTTAAGACGAAGGTCTTTAACTGCAACTGTATTTTTTGTGTAATCAATCTTGAAGTTTCCGTTAAGCCAGGGGATATTGTAATCGCCATACTTTATACCTTTTATTTTAAAAAAGTTCCTACCAGAAAATGCTGTGTCTTTGATGCTGCCATCTATGTTAAAGCTGATACTATCCGAGCATGCAGCTTTGTTCCCTTTTACTTGCATTTCAAATGGTGAAAGGTTAAAAGATGAGGTTACATCAATTCTCTCAGGTTTTCCCTTGGCGTTTACTGAGAAGCTTATATCAGCTGGCTTATCAAGAATATATCCACCTGCCTTCAGTATTTTTGCAGTTGCTTCTGCTTTAACTGTCATCTCTCTGTCTGATGAAAGTTCAAAATTTGCATTTATCTTTTCGACATCAACATCAGGTGATTTCATCGCAGCGTCTTTAACCTGAAGAGTGCCTGATATTTCTGGCATAGCTTTTTTAAATGTTCCTCTCGCATGTATATTATTTGATGTCACTATTCCGCTTACCTTTAAATCCTTCATAAGATTGAATGCGGAAATGTCCATCCTATTAATGCTCAGTTCTGCACTATAAGAAGGATTCTTCACTATATCTGTGATAATACCTTTAGAATGGATGGCTAAAACATCTCCAGAAGCCAATGACATGTCATTTATGACAAGTATGACAAGAGAACTCTCTTTGATTTTTAAAAAGGCATCTGTAGTGAACAGGATATTTTGTACCTCTTTATTAAAGAAAGAACTCCCTGCGTCCTTTATCTGCATTGTTGATTTAAGGCTAACCCCTTTCTCTGAGTCACCTCCAGCAGTAATGTGAATATTGAGCTTTGTTTTATCAGTATTTATTTTATATCTGTCAAGGAGCTTTTTGAATGCAGAGAGGGCAAAATTTTCAGACGAGAGAGAGAGAGCAAACTTTTTTGGCTCATCGTTGAGATATACCCATCCGTCCATTTTCATCCTGTTTTTACCTGCATATACTGTATGGCCCTGAACCAGAGTTTTAGTGTTAGGAGAGGAGGAAAGATCTTTTAGATGGAGATTGAGGTCATCAAATCTGTAACGTTCATCTTTATCAAAATCAACAATACCAGAAGTTATAGTTAATTCATCAACCTGATGTTTTGCTTCAGACTTTTCTGTTAAAAGAAGTATGAGTTTTTCCGAAATATTTAATCTTCCTTCCCTATCTTTCAGCAAGGTAAATTCAGGCGAATAGATAATGATATTTTTGAAATAGATTTTACCTTTCAAAAGTTCGCTGAACTTCATATTGAGGTAAAGCTTTTCTATCTGTACAAGATGTCCTGATTCAAAATCTGCTGGGTTCTCAATGCATACGTTGTAGAAGTTGATCCCTGTTGCAAGATTGAAAGAGAGATCTCCAATCGTAACTTTTTGTCCAATTGACGAAGTTGCTTTATCAGATATCTTCGTAATGAATGTTTTCTTTACATTCAGATAACCAAAATATACAAAAATGAAAAAAAGTATGATTACAACGGTAGAAGCTATTGTGAAGATTTTTTTAAGATTTAATGCCATGCTCTATTATTACAAAAATCAAGCTCTTATTGCTGAACCTATATGTCAGATCTTGATTTACACTAAATATGTATTTATCACATCTCTCTACCTCAATTACCTTATTTAAGGTAAAATAGAAAAGTCAGAATAAAATGTGGGCGGTTAGCTCAGCTGGGAGAGCGCCACGTTCGCAACGTGGAAGTCGGGGGTTCGAATCCCCTACCGTCCACCAAAAATTTCTTTATCCATCAATAATTTAATTTTCCAGAATTGGTTCACAAATGGTGCACAAAAATAATATTGGCCAGAAATTATGGGTTACTGGGGGTGTGCGGATTTTATAAAAAAATACACATGATTTTAATCTTACGCTGAAGCATTTATTTCTGTTAGAAATCTTTAAAAGGTTTATTACCATGTCCTAACCAGAATGAGAGGTCTCATTGACTTTACAATTTTCATTTGATAAAGTGAGAAATGAGATGGTTAGGGTTAATCTATTTAGCAATTCTGAATTATTTGAAAGATGCAAATTTACCACCATGGCTTATTAAACTTATATTTATAATACTCACAATCCTTATATTCTCAGTACCAATTTTACTTTTCTATCTTGCTTGGAAGATACTAATAAAAAAAGAGGAAAAAGACAGAAATTAAACAATGATCCGAATCCCCTACCGTCCACCATAAAATTTTTTGAAAGAAAAAAACGGGAGCAAGCTACAAACCTGCTCCCGTTAAGCATATTCAAAACTAAAACTTATTTAGAACGCATACACAAACTTAAACCAGAATTTATCTCCTTCGGGTTTATACTTTACACTGGTTTCTGTTTGATACTTGAGAATGAAACTCATATTTTTATAATCGTATTTAACCTGTGGCCCGAATGCAAAGACCTGCCCCTTGAATCCATCAGGGCCAACTTTATTCCCATCAAACTTGTCGGCAGTCGTTTGTTTATAGTAATACCCGCCTAAACCGACAGCCCAGTTGCCAAATCTTTGGGCAATAGTATAGTCGAAATGGAATTCCTGACCTGATTTGTATTCACCATCTATCCCCTGAAATATGGCGTCACTATTGGATGTATTGAAGTCGTACATGAATTTGCCTGATACTTCAAATCCACCATCACTGATGAATGTAGCGCCGACTATGGGTTCAAATGTCC
>JAOUJR010000062.1 GCA_029883145.1 Nitrospirota bacterium | reverse complement strand
TGATCAGAATATTTTCTCCTGACCAGTCAGCACAATACAGCTTGTATTCTAAGGGGTATCCGTACACGAATCCTTTGTCTCCGACTGCCGCGATCCTGAGAAGTGGCGTGTAATCGTGGGCAAAGGTCACCCCTCCTTTTATAATGGGTATCCCCGGGAATTCAGCGATTTTTTTTGATATCTCCCCATCCGGATTTATGATCAGGACTCCGAAATTTTGCATTCTGTCAGCTCTGACATAGGAGGTTGCGATGATATTCCCCTCTCCATCTGGAACAAAAGCTGTGACAAAGCCCGGAGGAACAAGGCTTTTTATGAACTCTCCTTTGTGGTCAAACAGGTGGATCTTAGGAAATCCCAGAACATAGATATTCCCTTTTTTATCAAGGTACAAACCAACAGGTCTCTCAAATTCACCGGGTCCCTGCCCCTGCCTTCCTATGGTCTGGAGGTAGTGGCCGTTTTTGTCATATTTCTGAATCCTGTATTTTCCGGAATCCAGGACATAGATGTCTCCCTGGTCATTCACTGCGATGTCCCATACCCGGAAAACATGTAATTCTCATCTTTTTCGCTTCCCAGAACCAGGTCTTCTTCTAGCTCGAAATCTATCTCACCATAAAGAGGCTCTGGGGGATTTTTGATGACTTTAACACCGTCCTCAGTCTCAATTTTCCCTTTCCATTCAGCCTTTTGTCCACCGGATGAAATAATCAGAATAAAGACCGTGAGAAAGAGGACGACTGAAACGATTTTGGCTGCGTTCTTCACCTATCTTTCCTATTACTTCATTAAACACAGGAAGACATCTAATAGTTTCATGATTCGGGAAGGTCTGTATGAAAGCGGAAATTTGTTAAGTGCATGTTTCAAGTGAGGGGAAGCAGGGATTTTGGGGATTTGTTTTTTTCTTGTACCAATTTCTCTTTTTTTTTCATAATAAGAATAGAAGAACTGTTATCCATTAGTTTGAGATTTTCCCGGATATGATACCACAACTATATTCATGAATCTTTAGATCAAGGAAAAATTAGTTTATAAAAATACCTTAAACAACTTCTTCGTATTTACTTAATCTCTGTTATATGAAGTTCCCACACATACTTGTCTAAGTCATAAACCAGCTGATAAAGCTTTTGAGTTTTTATCCAGTAAGGATAATCTTCTCGTGGATTTTTTCTCACAAGAGGAATCAGTATTTTATTTGTTAATTTTCCGTCAATACTGAAGATAAAAAATTCAGTTTTCTTATCCTTTTCTTTATATGTCTGGACATATATTTTTTTATCAACAAGCAAACAAGTTTTTATTGCAGGGAAGTAATTGGGAAATTCTGTTCGTGTTTTCCTGATTTCATACGTTTCCGGATAAGAAGATTTCCAAAATTCCAGAAATTTCATTTTATGAAAGGTCGTGAACTTAAGATTTTTATATTTCTGACTGATAGAAAATATCTTTTCTCCCATACTATTAAGCACATCTATTATAAATCCCTCCTCTCTAGCGATAAATATTTTATTATCGAAAGTGCCATACCAAAATGTCTCAAAGAGTTTTCTTTTCCTCCCTGGCTGGACCATCCACTTCATTCGATAGAGTTCCTTTGCTTTTTTTAATTTGGAGTCAAAAATTGAATAAACGACATAGAATGTTCTGTTTTCTCGTTCAATGCTGTAGCCAACAAACTGGTTTCCAACAGGCTTAAACATCGAACCACCAAGTACAGTAGGATTTATTTTCTCATTCAAAAAATCCCCATCTCTAGTAAAAAATGAGACCTTATTCAGGCTGTTCACAAGAATATAGTTGGGCTTAACTTCTACGCTCCAGATATCGTCTTTGAATTCCTGCGGTCCTTCTCCTTTCCTCCCGAATTTCTTTTTCAAAGTGAAATCCTCTAACGAATAAATATAAATCGTCGTTCCTTCAACAATATAAATCTGGCTGTTATCAACAACAATGGATGACGGCTCAAAGATGTCAGGAAATGATACAATTTTACTGGCATAAACATCGCTCACGAAAAATAACAGAATGATTAGAAAGAAGATTGTTTTAGTGAACTTTCTTTTTTGGTCTGTAATGATTTTCTTCATTTTCTGAGAATATTTCTGAACCTTATCTTTTATTCTCTATGAGTATTTAATTCGCTAAGCATTCCTTTTTCAAACAGAGACTTTAAGTTTTTTTTATTTTATTCCCACCTCATCTTATAGACGACTAATTCCTTGTAGCCGCTTTCTTTCTCCCGGAGACAGTAGATGCGGCTGTTTTTAGCCACCACGTCTAAAGGTAAGGGATTTATGATAGGGGAAGTCGCCAGATTTCCGTAATTGTCCAATTCTATTCTCCCGATGAATAGACCATCTGGATTAAAAATGTCGTATATGAAACCATTCGGGCTGTCTCCTCGCTCGTAAGTC
The DNA here is from genome assembly GCA_029883145.1 of Nitrospirota bacterium. GTDB lineage: Bacteria > Nitrospirota > Thermodesulfovibrionia > Thermodesulfovibrionales > SM23-35 > VGWZ01. The sequence goes on along the minus strand of JAOUJR010000062.1, from coordinate 6,102 downwards.
ATCACATATAGCCGGCCTTTTTCATCCAGGAAGAAAAATTGAAACGGAGGATAGAATTCGGGGAAATATATCTTATTCTTGACTTTCTCGAATCCATCGAGATTCTTGGACAACCAATAAACGATTTTATCTTTCACTTGATCAGGGACTTTAACTTTATGATATTCTTTCCTTATTTTTCGCGATAAATTTCCTTCCGTATCATAAATCAAAAACTCGTACCCTTGACCATAATTACCGACATAGATTAACCTTCTTGAAATTTTCCAGACATTATAATCCAGATATAAACGGAGACAATTGGCCTTTTTCGCAAACGAGAGGTTTGGCATGCTTCGCCCTGGATGCAGCATTTTAATCTCTTCAAGATCTTCATTGCATAATATAACGGGAAAATCAGTTCTTCCTTCTTCCCAGTTAAAGGTGCTGTCCATGGCAAGAATTCTTCCATTCTCAAGAAGAGTGGCTATCCGGTGGTTGGAAGCAAGTGACATTTCCCTAATGATGTCAGCATTTTTTTCAAAAAGGAATAGTTTATTTCTCCTGGAATCTGAAACAACGATTTGATCCAGTTCATTGACTCTAAAATACCTCGGAAATTCTAATTCTCCAGGACCTTGGCCTCTTCGTCCGAATGAGAATAGAAACTTCCCTTTGGCATCAAACTTATAAATGTAACTTTCTGAACTCGATGATAACCTGAAATAAATATTACCATCAGAATCCACATCAAACCCTGCGATTTCTTTGATACCTATTTCTGTGAAGTCTTCCCTCTCAAAATCAATCATGAATTCTTCCTCAAGATGAAGAGTGCTTGGCTCTCCTTTTATCTTGTAGGGCTCCAAATGATTGACAATGACTTCCACTCCGTCTTCTATAACTCTTTCGATCTCATCTTTCGAGTGTTTGCAGAAAAAAAGCAGAGATAAAGTGACCACAAGAAGAATGATTTTCTTCATACTGGTCTCCTTATCCGAAGCTTCTTACTTATCCCCCTCTCCACGGCCTTTTGGCTTCTGGTAGATCAGACTTAGTTTATAGTTCCATCTGCTTATTTTTATCTCGTCATATTATTTTTTTATTACTTCTTTCCAAGCCCAGTCGTCAGGCTTTTCCATGACAATTGAAGTGATCTGCCAGGTCCCGTTTCCTCCATCGTCCTTCAGGTTGGAGCCTATGCTGTAGACTATGATACCCGAATCCTGTTTCTTGTAGGTTAGGTGATTCCCGGTGAAAGGATCTACTGGAACTTCTCCCAGTATCTCCGGAGCCAGTTCAGCCAGGTCTTCCGGGAAGTCTCCGTGTATGTTCTTGTAGATCTTGCAGGCTATCCCGACTCGGGCTGTATCAAACATGGCTTCGAGTGTAGCCCTCTTGAATAAAACGGTTACTGCATTTGGCAAAAACAATCCAGCCATCTTGTAGTACCATGGTGTTGATTTCATCCTCTGTTCAAGTTCTCTGGAATCTCTCGAGGCATAATAATGCATTCCCGCAGCCTTCTGCATGCAATCATAGTGCCCCATTAGCCAGATGATCTCGCTTTTATAAACAGGCCGGAACACCCAATAAAAGAGTTTTCCACCCAGGCCTAAATTCATCTCGTATTCCCCCTTCAAATGGAGAAGGACGGCTTCTAATCCATAAATTCTTTCTGATTCAAAGCTCCGGACCAATCCTCCCTGCCATGGAGAGCAATTCCACTCCTTAAGGATTTTTTTTAACATATCTGTCTCTATTTTTCTCTCTGCCACTATTTTGTTGAAACAAACAGCGACTTGTTTCATACACGCCGTTGCAACAAGATAACTAATTAAAAATGGCTCCTGGAGGTACAATTGCAAAAATCGTCTAGCAGCGAGACACTGGTCTATAGCTTCTTCCACGCGCCCATCCTCAGCTTTGATAACTGCATCAATTCCCAGAAGTCGGGTGCCTTGTATTATGTTAATAACCGACGCAGTCTTGAGGTTATATCTGGGAATCTCCCATTGCTCCTCATACTTGAAGCAAGGTTTGGTGGAGGCTTCCAGAATCAGGCGTATAATATCCTGATTCTCAGCTATTAGATCATGTAGTCGCTGCTTCTCTTCTTCGCTTATTGGCTTGTCCGCAAAAAAACCTTCGATAATTTTACCTAAAAAAGTTCTGTTTTCCCGGTCGATGGAAAACATAGCTTCTGCTGTCTTCCAGATTAGGGCGGCATTCTCCCTGGGATTGCATTCCGGCTCGATGTCTTTTAAGGTCAAAGGAATTCCCTCTGACTTCATCTGGCCTAGGAACTTCTCCAATTTCTTTCCGTTTGTATAATTGAATACAGCCCGTATGACCAGCCCTACAGCTATAAAAGCCACCAAGCCAATTCCTATCCAGGCAATTATTTTTTTTAGTCTATATCCCATCGATTTACTCCTTGAGTATATCAATAATACTCTGATAGTTTGTGAATTTAGCTGACTTCTTTTTAGTCTTATAAAGCCGAATCAGCCATTGATTAAGGCTTTTGTCATATTCATTTTTAAAAAGCTCTGCTGCAATTTCTTTCAAGTCTAGTTCTATCATTAACTCAGAGGTTTGAGAGCCGTCCATTATGGCTGTTAAGTTCTTTTTTTCGCTATCTGTAATCATCAGGTCAAAGACAAAAGTCATCACTACCAGGACACAGCATATGGAAAATACCTTCCCGAGGACAGGCGTAATAATCTGGAATCTATTCTGTTTCCGGTATGCAGTCGATAGGAGTTTTTTCTTGAGTTCTGGAGGCAGAGGCTTTGGAGAAAGACTTTCTAATAATTCTTGGACTTTATCTCTGTCTTTCATATCAGCCCTCCAATAACTGGCGTAGTTTTTGCATCCCGTAGCGAAACCGGCTTGATGCTGTATTAATAGAAACATCACAGACAGTTGCTATTTCCCTAAGGGTCAACTCTTCGAAGAATCTCAGAATGATGACTTCTCGCTGGTCTTCAGGGACAAGAGCCAAAGCTTCGGCGACTTGATTCATAACCCCATTTTCAATCCCCGTGAGGTTATCCTGGATGACTTTTGCAAGATCTTCTCCTGAGTGATATCTCTCAGGATTTTTTTCCCTACTTTTCAAGAAGCGAAGAGCCTCATTCCTGGCTACCCTAAAAACATAGGCGGAAGGATTCCGAATAAACCGAAATCGTACCTTGTATCGAACAAGCCGAAAACACACTTCCTGGAGAACATCTTCCGCATCCAGGGGAGAACTTAACTTAATAGTCAAGTAATTAAACAACTTGTCACCTATACTATCGAATATCTCTTCTAGGTTCATGCTGATCTTTAATCCAGGTTGTCACCATTCTACCATACAATAAAACTAAGATTTTCTCTTCACTTATATAGACCTGAAAGTCAATTAGTTTTGTCTAATTGGATGTGGGTTTTTTTCTAGGATGGAATGAAACGTAGTTAGAAATTTTTTTAAAATACTCTTATCTATCAAGACTGAGAGAAAGATATAAAATCATCCGAAAGTCCAATTATTTGAAAAATAGATTATCTCTTCAAAAAGATGTAAGGAATTAAGGAGAAAAATTAATTCGCGTTTTTCCAGGAAAAATCTGGTGATTGTTGAGTTAATCAGCTAATGAAAAAAGATTTTCTTATGCAGTACAAATTCGTTTTACTGTCTTTTTTTACATAAGGGCAGCTGTAAAAAATAAACTATAAATTCCATTTCTCCTCCAACTCTACATTTAACTTTTGAGCAATATTTTTCCTGTCACACATTATGTAGTAATATGCCAGGCCCTGATAATTTCTCCATAACTCAGCAGCAAATTTTGCAATATCGCTCGGAGACTGATTTCTGAATTGTGGATAAAACATTCTAAAAATCTTCGCACTCCAAACATCCAAAGGGAAAGAATCATATCTTTTAAATCTCCAAAGAAGTAAAGCTTCTGCTGTTGACTTGCCGACCCACTTTATCTTCATAAGTTCCTCTCTTAATCTGTTATCTGGCAGTACTTTTAATTTTTCTAAATTCAGTCCACTTGAAACTCTTTGTGATATCCATTTTATACGTTCGGCTCTAAAACCCAATTTGCACTTTTTAAGCTCTTGTAAAGGTGAGCTAGCAAAAGTTACAGGTTCAGGAAAAGCATAATAGTCGTTTATTCGCTTCCCGTATTTTTTGATTAAACAATCCAGCATCTCCACTCCTCTCTGGAAAGAAACCCACTGTAAACAAAACCCTATCGTCAATCCTTCAAACAGAGTAGGCGCAGTCTGGATTTTGAGTCCATACAAATTTTTTATTGCATATCTCAAAACTGAATCACTCTTAGCAATGGAATAAAATTCTGCTAAATCATCCTCTATACTAAACATAAAGGATATTTTATTTTTTATTTCTTTTTTTTCTTCTTCACTCACTTCTGATTTAAAAGAAATGAATAATTCTGGATCATCAACTTTATCATTAGCCTTAATAGAAACATGAACGGGTTTTCCGGATTCAAGAGTTAAAACTCTGGAAAATATTCCGCCAGAATAAGTAGCCGGAGGCATAAGATACATATGGGTGGCAGTGAGTCTAAAATTGAATGGAGGTTTCGGTTTGAGTTCCATCTCTATTCCTGATTATACTCATTTTTAAAAATAATATAGACAGTCAACTTGGAGGGGGAACTGACTTCCCCCTTCCAACGCTCGCTTCCGCTCGCTGCCTCCCCTTCTCGGGCGGGGTATGAACCCCCGCCCTGCGACCAAGGGGGCATACCCCCTTGGTATGGATTCTATTGGGGAGTTCCATTTCAAGTTTACTATAAGTGAAATCATCTTTTTACCTTTCTAGTAATCTCTTCTCGGGTAACTGCTTGGTTTTTTCCTTCCATTGAATGGAGATATCTGGCGGTTGTGCCTGGATTCGTATGTCCGGCAAAGGTCATTAGCTCCCCTATCGACATTTCAGGTTCATGTCCTTTGTCAGTAATTCCTGAATGGCGGCACATCTCGTAGAAATCATATGATTTTTCCTCAATACCAGCGTTAATATTTGCTTGTCTTAAGTCTTGGGAGTATCGGTTCTTAGCAATTGGTTTACCATTGTAAATGAAGACGAACTCACTTCCATTCTTTTCCCTTTTCAATCTGTAAAAAATGGGCCTTACTTCTTCAATGAGAGAGCAATATTTCTCTTTTCCTGTCTTATAAAGGTCAGGTGGAATATAAAAATGAGAACCATCTCCATTCAGTTCCACACGGTTCCATTTTAAGGTCATCAATTCTCCAGGTCTGTTAGCACATGTCCGTCCAATAAGGAGCATATCCTTCAAATATTGGGACTTCACCTTATCATAAATCTTCCAGAATTTATCATGGGGGACAAACCGTCTCTTTCTAGAATCCCTCATATCAGCTTTAGCTTTACTTACGGGAATAACCTCTTCAATGTATTTCATGTCCTTTGCGAAATTCAAAAGTCCTTTTAGCATTTTCAGGTAGGCATTTATCGTACTTCCACGGTAGTTATTCTCCTCCATCTGTGCCTTTAGCTTATAGACCCGCTTCAACGTTAAATCTGCGATTCGATTAATGTCTTTCAGATACCGCCCTAAAATATCCAACCGATTTGCGATTACACCAAAACTTTTCTTTTTCCTCTTTGTCTTTAGGAACTCTTCAATAGCTTGTTTTAGAGTAACATGAGATGTGCTTGGTGCCTCTTGTTCTCCGGTTTTAAGGTTATACCCACAGGAAGGGCAACAAAAACTCTTATCGAACAATTGGCGTCTTTTATGCTCTAGGTAATCTATAACCTCATTAGCGTTAACTGCGTGGTTTACGGTTTCTGTCCTACGTTTTCCGTCTTCTTCCCACCAGATTATCCATTTCTCCAAACCCTTCGGATAGAATTTGGAAGGCGGATACTTCCTTAAGTAATAGCCACGGTTTCCAAAGCTTAACCTGTCCTTTAATCTTGATGTTTTGGACACGGCTAAGCTCCTTTCTTCCTCGCCACTTGGAGCTTTTCCTCTTCGGTCTTTTAAAGATAGGGCTAAATTCGTAAGCTGGACGTTTTTCGACTCTTCCAAACTGCCATCTAGATATTCCTGAATAGAGGAT
>JAOUJR010000417.1 GCA_029883145.1 Nitrospirota bacterium | reverse complement strand
GCCTCTGACATGGAATTCAGATCCAGCGCTTGCGGGACTATCCATGTATATCTGAAGAGAAATGCTGAAGATATCCTCTGGTTTGCAATGATATAAAAATAACGTTTCCTCACCGCGTCTTCTCTTGGATGAAATGAATCATCAACTACTGATGAATCAAGAACCCTGATATCCTCTGGAAGTACTGCATTTAATGCCCTTTTTATTGTTCCTGCGTCAAGTCTTGATTCTGTCCTGAACATAGCCACCTGGCCAAGTGCATGCACACCTGAATCAGTCCTGCTCGCACCAATAACCCTTGATTGTCTTCCGGTTACTTTAACTATCCTGTCTTCAATAACTCCCTGAATCGTCAGGCCATTTTTTTGTATCTGCCAGCCCTGATAGGCTGTTCCGTCATATTCGAGGAGGAGCTTGATTTTTCTCATGGTCTAACAATATATCACTCTCCATGATTTCTTCAATAGGACGACCCACCTGTGCATCTGTTCATGGCTGAGTGTTTGAGGTCTCTACTCTTTGATGAACATTAATCCTTCCCCTTGACCGATACCAGTGTCCACGCCCATCTGTATATGGAGTGCCTGCTGATAATCAAGGGGTTCTGTCATCAAGATTGCTTCAGGGAAATATATGGTTACCGGATAGGGTGTCAGATCGGCAACGGGAATAGCCTCTTCCTCAGGATAAGGACAAAATTTATCACCTGTTACAGGATCTATAGCAGAAGGTTCACACCTGAGCATTCCTGTCTGAAAATGTTGCTTTATAGACCTGAAGGTTGTAACCGCTGTTGGTGGCTGCCAGACGCCACTTATTTCCTGGTTTATTACACCTTCGAATGAAAAATCACCATATTTTGATATGTTGTCTACTTTGTCGAATACTGTAACTCTTAAAAAGTTATTCGCTGGTCTATCTACAAGAACTAATAGTCTTGCAAACCTGCCGGCTGGAAGGTTAACTTTTGCAAGAGGACTTACTTGGCTCGAAGGAGGAGATTCCCCTATATAGGCAAATTCAAAGGATATATCATAAGGGTCTATGTAAGGTTCACCTAGTTCATTGAATATGCCATTATGATTTAAATCAACAAGTGATGCAAGATTTGTATCAGATTTTATCTGATCTGAGGTATAGAGGTGATAATTTAAAGAAAACATATCTGTCAGATTCCAAAATACATGATGCGTCGGTTCCATGAGGTCTTTCATACCAACTGCAACTGCTATATCTGTCTCATTACCAAGTGTTCCTTTGAAGACAACTTGAAGATAGAGGTCTGTTATACCGGCAGGAATATAACTTCCCGTAAAGTCAAAAGTGAAGTCTTTGCCAGCTGAGGAGTTTAATGCTGTGATATCGTCTGTGGTGAGGTTTATCGGCGCTGATACGGAGTAGGAAAAGTCAGGTTCTCTTGATTCTGCTGTGGGAGGGTCTGTGGATAAATCAGGCTGATAGTCTATTCTTTTCTTATACTGAGCTATGGCTTGAAGTATGCCGCTCTGCATTGTTTCATTCGGGGTTGTATTCTTAATTTTTGCCCTGACATATGTGAATTGATGGGGGGTTATTGCCCCATCAGTGATGGAGTAGACATAGCTATCAGGTGCGCTTATCTCTATATTGCCACGAAAGAAATAATTCAGCAGCCCTGCCGAGTAACCTACAGCTCGGGGAATAAGCAGTGAAGCATAGTCATAGTAAACTCTCTCATCCAGCTTTAAGCCAAGCCGCTTAAGGCTAGATGGAAGATATTTATAGAACAATTTGCCTGCCACGAGATGATTTATGATTTCGCCATCTCCTACCTTTTTAAGATATGTCCTCACTTTCCCTGTGACAGGATCTATAATTTCATCATACTCAACTACACTAGACCATGAAGGATAAGAAAAGTTAGTAAATATTGTATCCTCACTGAAAAAATTAGCATTTGCGTATTCGGCTAATCCAATACTATTCCCTACTGTTATATCAGGATTTGCTCCGCTATATTTATCTTGATCCCATAAGGTAGAGATAGGCACTTGAGCTAAGGTACTATAAACTGCTTGACTAAAAATGTATTGGTCTATTTGAATTCCCGTATAGGATAAACTCTTGTAGTTATCTTTTGCCCAGCTT
>JAOUJR010000416.1 GCA_029883145.1 Nitrospirota bacterium | reverse complement strand
CGGAGCCACACTAAAAGGAATGGGGCTGCACTTTATTTGACTGTCCCTCATATCCACTCTATGCGAAATAAGTGGATTCTCAATGAAGTTTTTTAAATACTCTAAGGGATGCTTTTTTGTGATAAGTCCGATCTTTGCTGATTCCCCGTTTGTCGGGACAACCCATGCAAAAGACCCGGGGGCAATAGTTCTCCCGAAATAGACCTCGACATCACTGATATCTTTCACCCTGACATCGGTCTGTATCCCATATAAAAAATCCTTCGGTTTCTTCACAATTCCCTTAGGGGGATTTAATTCAAAACCGGTAGCAATCACCCCGACCTTTGAGCTTAATTTATTTTCTTCTTCTCCTGTTTTTACCTTCACATGAAAGGAATCATCCGTGATAGTGATTTCTTCTACTCTTGTATTTAAATAAGTAGTTGCACCTTCCCTCTCAGCCATTCTGTTTATCTCATGGTCAAAAAGACTGCGGTTCACCACATAGGCAAGGGGTGATGCAGACTGGTAATGTATATAATTTCCAGAGGGAGAGAATGCCTTTACAGAATCTACCTGCCTGAGTATGACCTCATCGGGCAGATCAAATTTTTTAAGGCATCCCACACTGATAAGACCGGTGCAGTTTACCTCTTCACCAATGGATGAATTTTTTTCACATATCCCGACATTCAGGCCATTTCTTGCTAACAGATATGCAGTATAACTGCCAACCGGGCCTGCGCCCACGACAATGACCTCATGCGTTTTCTTACCCATTATTGTCGATCAATCTTCCGTAGTCGTCACGGAAACGTACTATATCATCCTCTTCGAGGTAATCACCACTTTGCACCTCTATAATCTGAAGCATGACTTTCCCCGGATTTTCAAGTCTGTGTCTGGTCGAGATAGGTACATAGGTTGATTCATTTGGATGCAGATTATATACTTTTTCACCAACAGTTACCCTTGCGGTTCCTGATACCACAACCCAATGCTCGCTCCTGTGGTGGTGCATCTGGCTGCTCAGCTTTGCACCGGGATTAATCACCACACTCTTTATCTTATACCGTTCACCTGTTTCGAGCACTGTATAAGAACCCCATGGCCGCTCAACCGTTCTGTGGATGGCAAGCTCTTCTGCCCCTTTCTTTTTCAGCTCATCAACTACTTTTTTCACATCCTGTGTTTTATCCTTATTGCATATCAACAGGGCATCAGGGGTATCCACAACCACCACATTTTCGACACCCACAGTTGCCACAAGTCTTTTACCTGCATAGACGATGGACTCCCTCGTTTCTATATCAATGACATTGCCTGCAAGGACATTGCCATCCTTGTTCTTTATTGAGATATCTTCGAGAGCCCTCCATGTTCCCACATCACTCCAGCCAAATGAAGCTGGCACCACTGCCACCTTTTCTGCCTTCTCCATGACCCCGTAATCTATTGACACAGGCTCCAGAGACGAATAGACCTTTCTTGTCACTTCAGCCTCATTTTTTCTTCCCATCGCTTTTTCTATTCGAAGAAGTCCTTTATAGAGTTCTGGTAGATGTGTTTTAATCTGACCCAGGATATCAGAAACCCTCCAGACAAATATTCCACTATTCCAGAAATATTCTCCTGATTGTAAATAGCCCTCTGCCTTCCTGATATCCGGCTTTTCAATAAAATTCTCGACTTCGTAGCAGGGTAGCTTCTTTGAGGCTGTGAGTGCCTTTCCTTTTTTAATATAGCCATACCCTGTCTCCGGCCTGTTCGGAATGATGCCGATGGTGGTAAGATAGCCTTTTAACGCAGCTTCCTGAGCCTTTTTGAGAACCTTTATAAACTCATCGTTGTTTACTACAACATGGTCTGAAGGCATTACTGCCATGACTGCTTTTGGAGAATGCTTTTTAATATGAATGGCTGCAAGGCCGATTGCAGGAGCCGTGTTCTTTCCTTCAGGCTCAAGGAGCAACACGAATCTGTCATTTCCGAGTACGGTAACAAGCTGCCTTTTTATGTCATAGGCATATTTCTCACCTGTAACCACACAGATATTTTTTGCGGGTATAGTCTTGTTAAGCCTCATCACTGTCTGCTGGATCATTGTGGAATCTCCGAATATCCGGAGAAGCTGCTTTGGGGTTGACTCT
>JAOUJR010000414.1 GCA_029883145.1 Nitrospirota bacterium | reverse complement strand
TTCCTGCATACTCTTACCTTCTTACCACCCGAGAGCATTGTACTGCTCATCCTTGTTGGTTTGCTGCACTTCGGGCATAGAAGCATAACATTTGATATATGAAGTGGTGCTTCCTTCTCAATTATTCCACCCTGAGCATATTTTCTGCTCGGCTTCATGTGTTTTTTGATTATATTAATCCTCTCTACAAGAAGCGTGTTTTTTGATGGGTTCACCGAAAGAACCCGACCCCGCTTGTCCTTTTCCTTGCCAGAAATTACTAAAACTGTATCATCTTTCTTGATACCCAAACTCATCGCTTCTAAAGCACCTCCGGGGCCAAAGAGATTATTTTTGTAAACTCCTTCCACCTGAGCTCCCTTGCTACAGGCCCAAAAATCCTTGTCCCGACTGGTTCACCTTCTGCATTTATAAGAACAACCGCATTCTGATCAAACCGTATATAAGATCCGTCAGTTCTTCTATGCTCTTTCTTTGTCCGTACCACAACGGCTTTTGTGACTACCCCCTTCTTAATGTTACTATCAGGCAATGCCTCTTTCACACTTACCACTACAATATCACCAAGCCGTGCATACCTTCTGTGAGAACCTCCAAGTACCTTAATGCACTGTACCTTTTTTGCACCTGAATTATCTGCTACCTCGAGCATACTTCTCAGTTGAACCATCTTCAGTCACCTCTTGCCACCTTATCTAAAATATCTATTACTATCCACCTCTTGTTTTTGCTCAGGGGACTTGCTTCTATAATTTTAACGGTATCACCAATACTACACCTGTTACTCTCATCATGTGCCTTAAACTTTGTGACTCTTTTCACCGTCTTTTTATACCTGTGATGCTGAAACAGTCTTGTCACGGCAACAACTGCCGTTTTATCCATTTTATCACTCACCACTTTACCTGTATAAACCTTTTTAGACATTTCCTCTACCTTCTGCTTTCAACTTTTCACTTTTAATCGTTAATACTTTTACAATATTTTTTCTTACTGCGCGTATCCGCATCGGGTTCTCTATCTCGCCTGTTGCTTGCTGAAATCTTAAATTGAAGAGTTCTTTTCTAAAATCCTTCTCTTTTTGCACAAGCTCATCTACTGTCATTGCCCTGAGATCAGATGATTTCACAGAATCTCCTCATCCCTTTTTACAAATTGTGTCTCCAGAGGCAGTTTATGAGAAGCAAGACGAAAGGCTTCTTTGGCGAGCTCTTCGCTCACACCTGACATCTCATAGAGGATCCTCCCTGGCTTTACCACAGCAACCCAGTACTCAGGCGCTCCCTTACCTTTACCCATCCTTGTCTCAGCAGGTTTCTTCGTTATTGGTTTATCAGGGAAAATCCTTATCCATACCTTGCATCCTCTTTTTGCATGACGTGTAATCGCAATTCTTGCTGCCTCAATTTGTCTACTCGAAATCCATCCGGGCTCAAGTGCCTTCAGGCCAAATTCTCCAAAGGTGACTGTAGAACCTCTATAAGCTTTTCCATTCATTCTGCCTTTCTGCATCTTTCTGAATTTGACCTTTTTGGGCATTAACATACTTTCACCTAATTTTCCTTTGCTTTACTTTCCGGCAACATATCCCCGTGATAAATCCACACCTTCACCCCTATAACACCATACGTTGTTCTTGCCTTTGCATAACCAAAATCTATATCAGCTCTAAATGTATGAAGTGGTACCCTGCCTTCCCTGTACCATTCTGACCGCGCGATCTCAGCTCCTGCGAGTCTTCCTGAGCAAGATATTTTTACTCCGAGGGCGCCAAACCTCAAGGCAGATGCGACAGCCTTTTTCATCGCCCTTCTGAATGCAACCCTTTTTTCAAGCTGAAGAGCTATATTTTCTCCAACAAGTTGAGCATCTATTTCTGGTTTCCTTATCTCCTTTATGTCTATTGCAACTTCTTTATCTGTCATCAACTTAAGGTCTTTTCTGAGTTTTTCAACTTCGGTCCCTTTCTTCCCAATAATGATTCCTGGTCTCGCGGTATAAATTATTACCCTCAAATTCTGACCAGCTCGCTCTATCTCTATTTTTGGGACACCCGCATGGAACAGTCTGTCCTTAAGAGTCTTTCTTATGGTGATGTCTTCGAGAAGTTGTTCAACATATCCTTTCTTGCGA
>JAOUJR010000415.1 GCA_029883145.1 Nitrospirota bacterium | reverse complement strand
TTTAGAGAAACCGGCTGACTTAGATAATCTATTTGCTGTTTTATTAAAATACAGAGGGGGCGATGGAAGGCATCCCGTTTTTCAGTCGAATTATGTTCTGTCTTCGCCAGATTACCAAGGGATAGCGGAGTGGGAGTATAAGACATATAAGGACTTAGTCATACCTGATGTCCCTTCATTATGGGAACGAGGTGATTTCATAGCCAAGGCAAAGGAAGGAATAAAAAAGGGGATTTGGTATCCAGAGTATCATGGTAATACTCACTTTAATAGATTTGTATGGGAAGATTTGATAAAAAGAGGAGATAAGGCAACCCTGGAAGGTTTTAGACACCAGATATTTGTAAACGGAAAGAATATAGACAATTTAGAATACGATAAAAAGCTTTCTTTTAAGCAACAAAGTTATTTGCTTGATATTGGTATAAGTCGTTATCGAAAAATATTCGGTTATGAACCTCGGTCTTTTGTTGGTCCAAATTATACATGGCAACTCAAAACTGAAAGGGCTTTAGCAGAAAGGGGTATCAGGGCTGTACAGGCGAAAAATCGTCAAAGAGACGAGAGAGCTTTTTGGGAGAAAATTAGAGGCAAGGTTCTCGATCTATTAGGCAAAAGATCAGCCGACAAACCTTGGCATATTACGATGGGCGATTATAATCCCAAGCTTGGGATATTTTATCTGATAAGAAATGTAGATTTTGAGCCGAGAGGGAAAAAAGACACCGAAACTAAAAGTGGAGCTGAGGAAGCATACGAGAGTATTATTGCCGCCTGGCAAAAAAATGGACCGGCAATTGTAAATACCCATCGTATAAACTATGTCTATTTAGATAAGAGATTCGTGGCCGAAAATATTAGACAATTAGATTGGTTGCTTAATAAAATACAAAATAAACATCCTGATGCAATTTATTTAACCGATTGGGAAGTAGTGCAACTTTATGAAGATAGTACTTCAGTTTTAGCACATGGCGATATCACCATCTGCAGAAACTTTGCTCCAAAAAAACAAACATTTCGAATCAAAATTCCCGAAGACAAAGAAATTGTTTATATTAAAGATCTAAAGACTAACACGAGGATTCCTTTTACTTTTGAAAATGATATGATCGTTTTTACCGTAGCAGAAGGACATTACGGTATTCAGCTAAGATAGAAATTTGCAAAAGGTTTTGATAAGATTGGAGTTATTGCCAAATTAGAAGGTCATGATCAGGAATAACTATTTTTGAAACTATCTTAAGATCAACTCATTGGTCAAAAAATATTGTAGTCTATAAAAGAATCGTCTCTTTGAGATTTAAAAAAAGGGTTTCTTATCATGAATAGAAACAAAAGACAAAAAAAGGTTCTTGTAACGGGCGCTGCCGGATTCATCGGAAGTCATCTCGTTGAACGTCTTGTAACGGAGGGTGCTTCAGTCAGAGCATTTGTGCATTATAACGCCCTTAATCGATGGGGCAACTTGGAACTGATACCCTCGCAGATATTAGAAAAAGTCGAGATATTTCCTGGAGACATCCAGGACCCTTTTGTGGTTCGTAGGGCGGTAATGGACTGTGATATTGTTTATCACTTAGCTTCTTTGATTGCGATTCCATATTCTTACATTGCCCCTCAAAGCTTTGTAACAACGAATGTTTTGGGCGCTGTTAATCTCTTGGAGGCATGCCGAAAGACGGAGATCCAAAGGTTTATACATACCTCCACGAGCGAATGCTACGGAACAGCCAAATATGTTCCAATTGATGAAAAGCATCCTTTACATGGTCAGTCGCCTTACTCAGCCTCTAAAATTAGCGCTGATATGGTTGCTGAGAGTTATTACCGATCCTTCGGAGTCCCAGTGTCTATCATCCGTCCATTTAATACTTATGGGCCAAGGCAATCAGCAAGAGCGATCATTCCCACGATCATCACACAGCTTCTACGAAAGAGTAGCCTTAAATTGGGTAACTTGCATCCTACCAGAGATTTCAATTATGTATCTGATATTGTGGAGGCTTTTATTCAAGTAGCTGATTCGCCGGAAAGTGTGGGTGAAGTTATAAATATTGGCAGTGGCCAGGAGATATCTATCAATGATTTGGCCAATAAAACAATGAGTCTTATTGGTATTAACGTTACTCT
>JAOUJR010000413.1 GCA_029883145.1 Nitrospirota bacterium | reverse complement strand
AAATGCAGGTCGGAGAGCCCATAATTGGACATTTAGTTAAAGATTAATAGATATTTCGGGCAGTCAACCTCACCTTCCCTTTTCCAATATTTTTTGACTTTTATCCTTGACAAGTACCCTCTCAGGCTTACAATACTAGCAAACCTTAGAACTCATGGAGGAGCGGCTGTTAAATGCACAGGCTAAGAACAATACATGGATGTTCCTGTCTTAATCTAATCGTGCTTACTCCCCCAAGAACTATCACCCTCATTCTCCTCCACCTCCAGAGAGCCCCTGCCCATTTTAACATTAAAAGGGTGAATTAGGGGCAGGGGCTCTTCTTATTTTGCCTAAAATTGTGCTTAATCCCCAAAAACCTTCTTGACAGTAATAAGAAAATAGATAAAATAAGGAAGTGTGGTTATTTTGCCTGAGCCTTTGTATTTTTTCTGGCTTTCCTGGAGGAAGGTGGAAGCAGGGGTTCTTGTTTTACGGTGCATATCCCAAAGAACTCCGATATTACAATAGTCGTATTTTTTTATAGGTCGTTATTAATGATTGTGGGCTGGAGCGTTCTTTTTTCTCTCGCCTCCTCCTTGCCTCAGCCCACGCTATTTAGGCTTCACGGTCAAATAGACTGCATAATATTCTTACCATTTTTGGTCCATAATAGCTTTGCTCAATCCTGTGGTGAAAGTTTAGTCAAGAGTATAGAAGATCTTTCACCTAAAAGCCAGGTAGGCCCGTGTCGGCTGTGATACTTCTGAGCCTGTGATTCAATACTAACATTTGTTAGGAGGCTTCATTGATCGAGGAGCTTGAATGAGTTAGCTGCAAGACTTTCTTTCATACTGCTTTCAAAAATGCTCTTGCAATGTCTCTTGTTGGCATTTGTATCATTCAAACGAAGGTTGGTTGATAAGCGATGTATGAGGCTAAAAACAAGCAAATAGGGATTTAGAAAGGCACAGACGTCGATAAATATGCACTCAGTCTCTTGCTTGCAGATGTTCTTTTTATTAAAATAAAAGGGTTGTAGGTTAGCTGAAAGTTATGTCATAACCTAATTTGGAGGTGAAAAATATGGAGCGTTATCGTTTGATATTGACCATACTTATTGTCAATTGCGTTTTGCTCACGCAGCTTGGCTGTATGGCGCCAAAGATTACGTTTGAAAAAGTAGTTCACGATTTTGGCGAAGTGGGACCAGAGAAAAGCAAAACCACTGATTTTAAATTCACAAACACCGGATTCGGCTTGTTGAAAATAAAGGAGGTGGATACCTGCTGTGGTGTCTCTGCCGAATTAAGCAAGAAATTATATTTGCCGGGCGAAAGCGGGACTGTGAAAGTAGAATATAGTTCGGGTAGATATCTTGGTTTGGAAGATAAAACTCTGAATGTTTGCAGCAATGATAAGGCAAATCCCAAGGTTGAGCTGACCATCAAGGCCAAGATCGTGCAGAAAGTTGCCTGGGAGCCTGAGACTTTCAAGCTTTTATTCAGGGGGGAAAATACCAGCTGCCCAAAGATCACAGTCAGTAGTCTTGATAATCAGCCGTTTTCTATAACGGCGTTCAAATCGAGTCTCAACTGCATAACTGCTGATGTAGATCCCTCAGTCAAAGCAACGAAATTTGTTCTTGAACCCAAGATCAATCCGGAAAACCTGCGAGAAAATATGAGGGGATACATCCACATTATCCTGACTCATCCAGAATGGAAGAGGGTCAGTATCCCCTTTAATGTACTGACAAGATTTATCATTGACCCCCCACAGATTATTGTCCTTGATGCTGAACCAAAGGAGCCTATAAAAAGATATGTATGGATACATAACATCTATGGCCAGGATTTCGAGGTTGAATCGGCGTCATCGCAGAATAATTTCATAAGGCTTCTAAGTCAAAAGAAAGTTGGCCTTGACTATCAGTTTGAGCTCGAAATAACACCGCCGGATGTCGAAGGTGAAAGACAGATTTTCACAGATGTATTTTATGTAAATATAAAGGAAGGGGAGAAAATAGAGATTCCCTGTCACGGATTCTATGTGACCAGAGAGTGACTGTCCCGCACTGATCAGGTGTGAGAGGATGCTTACTTTGCCGGAACCCCTGGGTCTAATCAGTCCGGCTCCACAAACCTGTCGACCGTT
>JAOUJR010000412.1 GCA_029883145.1 Nitrospirota bacterium | reverse complement strand
TGATAATCCCTATCGAAAGGTCTCTTTTATACGTTCAACCTCTTTATCTGGCTGCTGAAGACAAGGGTGGATTACCTGAACTCAGGAGAGTTATTCTCGCCTTTGAAAATAACGTAGTTATGGAAGAAAATCTTGAGCTTGGTCTCCAGCGACTTTTCGGAGGAAGGATTACCCCGGCTTCCAGAGGCAAGGAGCCAACAGATGACAGGGCTTCTCTTAATGAACTCGCAAAGGAGGCTGTGCAGGCATATGAAAGGCTCAACGAACTGTTAAGGCAGGGAAATTGGGCAGGCTATGGAGAAGAACTGAAAAAACTTGGACAGATTCTGAAAAAAATGGCGAGATGAACACAATGAGCCTGCCTGAGAATGTTTTTCAGGAATTTCAAAGTGACTGCAATAAATTGTCGAACCTGAGAACTTCCATGTGTCATTAACAAAAAACTTTAAACATTAATATTTTCAGGATCGGTATGATTTTTTATTGAGGATTTTTTGAGATTATTTTCTGCGACCGCATCCTCCCTCAAGATTTATTCTTCAACAATGTAATCCTTGAGCTTTTCTTTCAGGGAATCGGGCCAGACATCTTCATAGAGAATGGCATTGACATCCTCTTTAGTGAAGGACTTGTGGATCTCTGAAGGTAAACTCCTCAAGAACTTTATCCTTAACGGGTCAGGTTTCCTTTTCGGAGATTTCTGTTCTTCCATGATTTCCTCCTTGTTCATCTCTTCCCAGCAGGTGTACCAGCTTGAAGGAGAGATTCTGATTTATATCTCCTAAAGACAAAAAACATTTGTATAATAAACTGTTATGGAACAAAAAGACTACTATAAAGTACTTGGGCTCAATGAAGATGCCTCTTTTGAGGAAATTAAAAAGACCTATCGCAAGTTAGCTTTTCAATATCACCCGGACAAAAACCCTGGCAAGGAAGAGATGATGAAAGAAATCAATGAGGCGTATGCCGTCCTCTCAGACGAAAGAAAGCGAAGAGAGTATGATTCCTACAGACAGAGTTATGGATTCTTTGCAAGAGACAGATTCAGACAAACCTATACTGACCAGGATATCTTCAAGGATTCTGACATTAATGAGGTCTTTGCAGAGCTGAGCAGGGCATTTGGTTTTAACAGGCCAGAGGATATCTTTAGCCACAGCACTTTCTATGGGAACCAATTCAGAACCTTTCAGTTCAAAGGCCCTGGATTTACTGGAAAAGGTTTTTTCTTTTTCGGTCCCATGTCAAAGACTTACCAGGACATGTTGAGGGCCTCCCGGTATCAAACAAGCAAAGCCCCATCTGATCGGCCTTCGTTCTTTTCAAGAATACTCCTTAAGGGGATGAAGGCATTTCAGAATCATGTGGCTAAAAAATACGGATTGGAACTGCCAGAGAGAGGCAAGGACATTGAAGATGAAATTACAATCCCTTCTGAGGTTGCCTTAGCCGGTGGCAAGGTGCGCTATCATTATGCTCAAGCCGACAATCCCCGTGATCTAATGATCACTATACCGCAAGAGATAAGGGAAAACCAGAAGATAAAATTAAAGGGCATGGGCAAGGATGGAAGGCATGGCGGAGAGTCTGGCGATCTTTATCTCAAGGTGAAAGTTCATACCCCGTTGCTTAAGAAGATAAGAGAGTTTTTAAGGAAATAGCAGTCGGAAATAGTTACTCAGAAATAAGGCTAAGCTTCAGAGGATGTTCCGAAGAACCGCGCAAGTCTGAGAGCTGTATCAGCAGTAATCTTTCTCTTTACTGTATAACGAGATACGTTAAACGTCAAAGGTTATATTTGAGCAATCAAATCAGAATTTATTGTAGAACAAACTATCATAAATACATTTCGGATATGATACAATGTGATTGATGGCATTCACATTAAAGCTTAAAGGTATACTATCCGGCAAGACTGCGAAAAAGACTTTTATCGGGGCACTGATATTCCTTGTAATTTTTTCTCTTGTCGGCTTCTTTATAGTTCCACCCATACTTAAATCTGTCCTTACAAAAAAGCTTTCTGAAGAACTCCATCGTCAAGTTGCCATAAGTCAGGTAAAGGTAAACCCCTTCATGCTCTCTGTAACATTGAGAGGATTTCTGGTTAATGAAAGAAACAACCAGGATGCGTTT
>JAOUJR010000411.1 GCA_029883145.1 Nitrospirota bacterium | reverse complement strand
GGATCAATCTTAATTAAAAATAATAGTCTATTTCCCTTTCTGTTCTGAGCGTTTCCCACTTCCTGACCATAATGGATTACCGTCATTATCCCTTAAGATAACTGTTTTATCACCCTTCTTAATTTTTCGAGCAATAATTCAGGCTGTACAATAACCCCCGTACGGGGAGTTCATAACGGGTGAAAATATCTGCGTAAAAGAAGTTTAATAAAACAGGTAGGTTATTGAGCAACCTGAATTAACCAAAAAATTCATAAAAAAATAATATTTCAGAAAATGGATTGCATTTCTCCGAAAGGTGACATAATAATGGCTACCATAAAGGAGGAAGAGGCGATGAATTTTAGAGAGTACAACCAGGAACAGGGACAATTTATACCGCTGATATTAACGAAAGCCATTGAAGAGGATCATCCGGCACGGGTCATCAATGATATAATAGAGGCATTGGATATAAGTGGCATATATGATTATTACAGCAAAGAGGGGAATCCCTCATATCATCCACTGATGATGCTGAAGGTATTATTTTATTGTTATATGATAGGAGTATTCTCCTGCCGCAAGATACGGGATCGGCTGGAAGACTATAATCTTCCCTTATTGTATCTGGCAGCGGGGAATATGCCGAGTTTTACCACGATCAACAATTTCAGGAAGAGACATCTGTCGGCATTACCGGCGATATTTACGCAGATAGTACTGTTATGTATTGAGTTGAGGATGGTAGATTTTGGATTTCTGGCAATCGACGGTCAGAAAATTCACGCAAATGCTTCATTCAGGCAGTCAAAGACGAATAAAGACTTACGGAAAGAAATTGAACGAATAGAACAGCAGATGAAGGAATTGCTGACGAGGGAGCCTGCTGAGGATGAAGATGAAGAGACCCGGAAAAAGGAACTTGCGCTTTTCAACAGAAAGAACAAAATTGAGCAGGCAATAAAAGAACTTAAGGAGCGTACCCGTGATGAGGATGACGAAGAGAAGAAGAACAAGATGAGAATAAATGTAACGGATAAAGATGCGCCGGTGATGACTCATAAGGACGGCACGAAGAAGCCTTCGTATGAGACCTATACGGCGGTTGATAGTTTATTTCAGATAATAACCGCATTTGACTGTAACAGCAATTACAACGAAACGCATGAGACAATACCGCTCATCATACAATCGAGTATAAACTGCGGTGGGGAATTTCACAGGATAGCGGGTCTGGATTCAGGATTCAGCTCTCTTGAAAACTTATTGAAAATGAGCGCCCTGCCGCTCGATATACTCATGCCAGATAGACTATTCGAGAAATGGGCGCGGGATGACAAAGATATGGAGTTTGATAAGAGTAAATTCGTGCTTGATACAACTACTCGTTCTGTTGCCTGCCCCATGGGAAGTCCCATGAAATTGATATCAACTAGTGTTCGTGACGCCTATACCAGAAGGATTTATAGAGGGACATCCTGTGAGAATTGTCCAGTGAAGGCAATGTGCACGAAAGGAAAGGCAAGAACGATTACAATAGATTCGAGGGATGAGTTGCAGACTAAAATGAGAGAAAAACTTATTGAGGAAAGTAATAAGAACGAATATAAGAAAAGGATGTATACGGTGGAACCTGTATTTGGAAATATGCAGAAGAATAAAGGGTGGAAACAATTTCATCTGCGTGGCAAGGAAAAAACCAAAGGAGAATTTGGACTACAGGTAATTTCTCACAATCTGAAAAAAATTGTTCTTCACATGCATGAGTTAACAATAGACTTGAAACTGGCGATTGATAAGATGGTGGCACAATATTCTCTTATGGCTGTACCCATGTAGAATGATTATAAAATCTATGGTATGAATAAATAGTGGTATGATTTTCCAAATGACAAGCATGTAATTTTTAAATACTGAAAATATAAAATAAGGGGGTAATTCAGGCTGCACAACAACCCATTTTTTCTTTTAATAAAATTTTCCCTCAAAAATATCATTTTTTGAGAAATTAACTCACTGCACGCATGGGTTATTGTACAGCCTGAATTACTGATATCATTCCCGGTGTTGAACTGATAATAGGCAAACAGCCGGTTCTGTCAAAATTGGGACCCGAGGAGTCTATAAACAGGTTTAACTTCGTATTTACAAAATTTACTG
>JAOUJR010000410.1 GCA_029883145.1 Nitrospirota bacterium | reverse complement strand
TTACGTTTTTAATCGTTTCATTCTGGAGTGAAATATTGTTTACAACACAATGCACAATATCCCTTTCGGTAAATATACCTGCTAATTTATTATTCTCGTCAACGATGAAGATACCACTTACATTTTTCTCACTCATTATTTTAATTGCATCTGCTATAGTACGATTTTTAGCAATGGTTATTATCATTAAAGGTTTTGATTCTATGATATCTTTTAATATCATCTTACACCTCCTCTCACAATAGTATCTAAGTTTTCAAAAGGCATTTTAAATTCTTTCTCAAAGTCTTAGCCCGTTTATTCATAAATAAAGTCAGCCTATAACAGAGAACGGTCTTTTACTCTTTAACACATTTTGCATTGTCGTTAACGACCCCTAATAGGCAACCTCTGCCATATAGCAAATTTCCGGAAGGAGATAGGAAACTAAATCTCTATATGTAACCATTCCGACTATCTTATCTCCTTCAACTACTGGTAAATGTCTGATTTTCTTTTTAGATGCAATCATTATCGCTGTACTTATCTTCATCGAAGGATCAAATGTTGTGAGATCACGTCTCATTACGTTTTTAATCGTTTCATTCTGGAGTGAAATATTGTTCACAACACAACGCACAATATCCCTCTCGGTAAATATACCCTCTAACTTTCCACTCTCATCAACGATGAAGATACCACTTACATTATTCTCACTCATTATTTTAATTGCATCTGCAATCCATCGGTCTTTCGTCGTGGTTACTATCTTATACTGTTTTGATTCTAAAACACCTTTTAATGTCATTCCTGCTCTCCTTTCAATAACTTCTATTCTCTCTGGAAGGAGTTTAAACTCCTCTTCAAGAATCACATATGCTTGCTTCCTTATCTTAATTGCATCTACGGGACAAACAGAATAGCAAGCCTTGCATTTCGTGCAGTAATCACGAGCGATAAAGTATCTATCCCTCCTCTCAACGATAGCGCCATAGGCACAGGCACTTTTACAAAGACCACACCTGATACACTCTCCTTGATTTAATACAAAGACCCCCATGCCACTACACACTTTTGCTCTGCAATATTTTTCTTTAATATGTTCCTCGTATTCATCACGAAAATATCGTATAGTTGTGAGTACAGGATTTGGCGCACTCTGGCCAAGGCCACAGAGAGAGCCTGCCGATATGATCTCAGCAAGTCTTTCAAGTTTTTCTATATCGCCTTCCTCACCATTGCCTGAAGTTATCTTTTCAAGTATCTGGAGCATCTGGTATGTGCCTATTCTACAAGGCGGACACTTCCCGCATGATTCAGACTGCGTAAAGGAAAGAAAAAATTTGGCAATATCAACCATACAGTTGTCTTCATCCATAACAACCATTCCACCAGAGCCCATCATAGAACCAACTTTCCAGAGGGAGTCAAAATCTACAGGCAGATCAAGAAACTGTTCTGGAATACAACCACCTGACGGCCCCCCTGTCTGCACTGCCTTGAACTTCTTGTTATTTATGATCCCCCCGCCAATATCGAAAATTATCTCTCTAAGTGTTATACCCAGAGAAACCTCTACAAGTCCTGTATTTTTAACCTTACCTGTCAGGGCAAATACCTTTGTGCCTGGCGAGCCTTCAGTCCCTATACTCAAAAACCAATCTGCACCCTTTTCTATGATCGAAGGAACACAGGCATAAGTCTCCACATTATTAAGGTTAGCTGGATACCCCCATGGGCCGCCACCTGGTTCTGAGACCCTTGGAGGTCTCGCATGAGGAAATCCCCTATTGCCTTCTATTGATGCAACAAGTGCAGTAGCCTCGCCACAGACAAATGCACCAGCACCTTCTCGTATATAGACTGTAAAATCAAATCCAGTACCAAGGATATTTTCACCTAAAAGCCCAATCTCCTCTGCCTGCCTGATGGCTATTCTTAGATTCTTAACAGCAAGAGGATATTCATGACGGACATAGATAAACCCATAATGTGCACCGATTGCATAGGCACATATGAGCATACCCTCAAGCAGGCTGTGTGGATCGCCCTCCATTATAGACCTGTCCATAAAAGCACCAGGGTCACCCTCGTCACCATTAGCTATAACTATCTTAGTTACATCTGGAGCTCTTTTCGTATGCATCCACTTTACACCAGCAGGAAACCC
>JAOUJR010000409.1 GCA_029883145.1 Nitrospirota bacterium | reverse complement strand
GTATCTTCCTGCCTGACGCATAAGCCATACTGGTGTGTATTCAACTTTCTCTCCACGACATGCCCTTAGAAAAATATCGTTCATAAAGCCCCCTTTATAATTCAGTAAGTAGTAAGTGGTCAGTAGTAAGCAGTTAAGGATTCATCCTCAGTTATTTTTTCATAACTACTCACTACTTACTTCTCACTACTTTCTTTTTTAACTTCACCGGCATATACCCACAGAACGGTTCTTCTTCAAGATAATCTCCGTAGACTGAATATGCTCTTGCACGGCATCCCCCGCAGACAGTTATGTACTCACAAGAACCACACTTTCCTTTATAGGATTTAAAGTCACGGAGGTCTTTAAAAAGCTCTGAGTTCTCCCATATCTCTCTCAATGATTTTTCTTTAATGTTTCCAGCAGGTTTTGGAAAGTAGCTGCATGGAAGTACATTGCCATCAACATCTATGAGACAAATAAGTTGCCCTGCAATACAGCCTTTCGCACCTCCTGTCGAAAATTTCAGTGTCCTTCTTTCAAATTTAACACCATTTTCTTTAGACATCTGCAGGACTATCCTGTAGTAATGCGGAGCACATGTCGGCCGCACAAGTATATCTTTTTCATCTTTTTCCATCTGATAATGCCACTCGAGGATTTCTTCATAATCTTCCTTTGAAATCAACTCATTCATTATCTCCTCACCCCTGCCTGTGGGAACTATCATGAACATATACCATGCAGATGCACCGAGCTCTTTTGCGAGTTTATATACCTTTGGAATCTCTTCCTGATTTCTCTTCGTAAAGGATGAATTAATGATGAATTCAATACCATGCTTTTTAAAAAATCTTGCTGCACGTATACTTCCATCAAAAGCGCCTTTTTGACTTCTAAAATCATCATGGACATCTTCTGTTGAGCCATCAAGGCTCAGTGATACAATTTTTATTCCTGATGTTTTTATCTCATTGCAGATATCATCTGTCACAAGTGTCCCATTTGTTGCAAGGCACATCCTGAATCCTTTATCTCTGCCGTACTGCGCAATATCAAATATATCTTTTCTGAGAAGTGGCTCACCTCCTGAAAGAACCACGACAGGCTTTACATAACCTGCAATGTCATCAATAATCCTGAATGCCTCTTTGGTGGAGAAATCAGGATGGTCTTTTACTTCCAATTCGGATGAAGAGCGGCAGTGAATACACCGGAGATTGCACCTCCTCGTCATTTCCCATGCAATCCATTTAGGCACAAATTCCATTAAATCTCCGCCTCTACCAGCTTTTCCTTATCTTCATGGACTTGAAGAGACAGAAAGACCCGTTCTTCTATCGCATTGAGCATGGGCTGGAATGTTGACGCATCGAGTGCAGAAATTGCAACTGCACCATACCGGAGTGCAAGATTCTGTGCCTCTTCATCATCTAATTTGTCTATCTTATTAAAAACAAGGAGCTTCTTTTTCTCAGACAGATGGAGTTCTTCGAGTATCTTCTCCACAGAATCTATCTGCTGGTCAAAATGGGGCGTTGATGCATCAACAAGATGGAGTAATAAATCTGCATCTTCCAGTTCCTCAAGTGTTGCCCTGAAAGCTGCCATAAGGTCTTTAGGGAGATTTCTTATGAAACCAACAGTATCGGTGACAACAACATCCCTCTCTCGAGGAAACCTCAAACGTCTACTCGCAGTGTCAAGGGTTGCAAAAACTTTGTCCTCAACAAATACAGAGCTTTTTGTAAGAGCATTAAGAAGTGTTGATTTCCCTGCATTGGTATACCCAATAATTGAAACAATCGGAATTTGTTGCTGCTGGCGCTTATGTCTCCTCTGTCGTCTTGCCTCGCTGAGGGATTTAAGTTCCTTTTCAAGCAGGTGTATCCTGTCACGCACCCGTCTTCTGTCTACCTCGAGTTTCATCTCTCCAGGTCCTCTTCCACCTATTCCACCCATTAATCGGGACATGGCTGTTCCTTTCCCTGTGAGCCTCGGAAGTCTGTATTTGAGCTGTGCGAGTTCAACCTGCACTTTACCATCCCTGCTATGTGCGCGCCGGGCAAATATATCAAGGATAAGCTGTGTGCGGTCTATCACCTTGAGTTCAGTAGTCTCGGCTATTGCCTTTATCTGCGAAGGACTGAGGTCCTGATCAAATATCA
>JAOUJR010000408.1 GCA_029883145.1 Nitrospirota bacterium | reverse complement strand
GGTACCTTCTACTTTAATAATTATTGGATTTATAAGGACGATAAGTGGCTTTTTCTCTTCCTCCACTGCGCTGACATCTATGACACACAACCTCTTTGAAACGCCTACCTGGTTTGCAGCGAGACCCACACCCCTTGCTGCATACATCGTCTCTATCATGTTGTCGATGAGACGTTGAATGTGCTCGTCTATGTCTTCTACAAGAATAGTTTTTTCTTTAAGGACTTTCTCCGGATATTTTTTTATCTCAAGTAAAGCCATAGTTAAATTATATTATAATATTCCAGTGGATAAAAGAAAAAGAAGACATTTTAGAAGGTATAAAAGACGCTCTCAGTTTGACCTCTTGTTGGGAAACAGGAGATCAAGAGCTGAATTAGTTGATTATTCTGCCAGTGGTGTAGGGATTATCGTTGAAGGTTCTCCTCCTGTTACTCAAGGAGCAGTTTTAACCCTTACTCTATCTGAACCTGCTATTCGCACAGAGGGAGAAATAGTCTGGCTAAAGAGGTCAGGCCGAGGTGTAAAGATCGGGATAAAAAAGATTGGTCTATTGCATGGCCTTCTCAGGGACTACATTCTTGCAGATGTCTTTATCGGACTCCAGAGAACAAGGATGACGGGCATACTGGAGGTAAGAGAAGTTCCCATTCTTAAAAAGGTTTATATCAGAGAAGGAGTGATGATATTTTCTGAATCGAATCAGAGTGATGATGATCTTGGAGAGATCCTCCTCAGAGAAGGAAAAATCAATTCCACACAATATATGCATTTCAAAGATGTTTCAAAAAAGACCGGGAAGAAGCACGGCGCTTTGTTTATTGAGCTTGGATATTTAAAACCAGCGGATCTTGTCTGGGCTGTGAGGCACCAGTCCGAGGAGATAATTATGAGTCTTCTGGGGATGGAAAACGGAAGTTATGAATTCAAAGAATGCCCAATTTCAGATAACGTCATCACCCTGAAGCTCTCTCCAGTAAATCTTATATATAAAGGAATTCACAGGCTACGTGAACCTCATCAATTGAGAAAAATTGAGGACCTTTTACAACTGTCCGATAATTCTCTCATCTGTTTTTCATCAGATCCCTTAAACCTTTTTCAGTCCATAACATTGGATGATGCAGGAAGGGAGGTTGTTTCTTACATAGACGGGAAAACATCAATAAAGGATATCATCTTGTTATCCCAAAATAGCGAATTTGACACACGTAAAATCCTTTATGCGCTTTTAAACACACAGATAATTGAAGGTATAGACTCAAAAAGTGAATTGAGGCATAGCAGTGATAAAACAGATGAACTATCTGCTGAGGATATCATAAAAAAATTGAAAAGAGCAGTACCACAGGAAATCATAAATAAGATAGAGACCACATACACTACATTCAAAAACGCGAATTATTATGAGATATTTGGTCTCAGAGAATCTGCACCGTTTGATGAGATTAAGAGGGCATACCATAAAATAGTAAGGGAGTTCCATCCTGACAGGTATTCTTACCTTGACTCTGATCACCTTAAGTCTCAATTGAATACAATCTTTTGCTTTATCACGGAAGCGTATGCGATACTCTCAGACCCTGAAAAAAAAGAGCAATACGACAAACTTTCCTATAAAACAGTTCAGAAAACATCTAATGTTGAGCTTGCAAGGATACGATTTGAAGAAGCAAAGAGTGAGTTCAGTAATAGTAACTTTTCTCAAGCATCAGAGCTTTTTGGGCAGGCAGTCTATCTTGACAGTTCTGTAGCAAAATACCACTATTACTATGGATTATCTCTCGAAAATTTAAAAAGATACAAGGATGCAGGAAGAGCACTCCAGAAGGCACTCGAGATTGACCCGATTAATGCCGACTTTTTAGCAGAATTAGGATATGTATATTTCAATCTGGGATTTTTGGCAAGGGCGAAAAGTAGCTTTGAAAAAGCCTTGCGTCTTTCACCCTCACATAAAAGAGCACGTGAGGGCATGAGATATTTTATGAAATGATTATAGGTAGTTGCGAGGGTCAATATTGTTGAAATTAGGCAATAACATTATGTATTATAGTGGTCATCTCAAAAAGATGAAGAAAGACTGACATTGCACTATAGCAGGAGGTTTTGAATTAAGATTATCAATTTTGATGCGAAGGAAGAAAGGGA
>JAOUJR010000406.1 GCA_029883145.1 Nitrospirota bacterium | reverse complement strand
TGACCACGATGTAAATATTAGACAGATAGGTGGCCGCCGGGTATATATAAACGAAGAATAGATATAGTAAAAAAAGGTTTGACAAAGGGGAATAGTGTCTTAATAAGTTGCTGCAATTTAAAATATTTTATAACAGCTTATAAAAAAATTAGGATAACATACATAAATATCAGGCACTAAGCTTACTATTTATTGCACCCCATAATATTTACTTCAAACCAATTTTAGATTTAAACTATTTTATAATGCTTCTGGCAAAAGGGGAGTAAAACCCTGAAATAAAACCTACCCTGTCAAAAAATAAATCTATCCGCTTCATTATGCCTCAAAATAGGTGTTGCTTTTTTAGTGTGAAATGTTTTATAACTATTTTTAAAGAGAGGAGGCAGGATGCAGAGATATCTTCCTATAATCCAGATACCATCACAATATGCAACAATTAAAATATATTAGTAATTGGAGGTAAAAATGAAAAGGAAAGACTTATATACTAAGATAGTGTTGACGATTATAGCAGTCAGCTTGGTGATTTTAGTGATACAAAACTTTTTCCAGGCAGATTCAGTGAGGGCACAAGCTAAACTCTCATCGGGCGAAGTTATCGATGTAAATATCGCCCAGATTGATGGCCACCCGATAGTTCTCAGAGAAGGCTCATACTCTACTAACCCTGTAAATATTACTGATATTGATCACTGGAGGGTAGATATAAAAGACTAATAGATATAGTAAAAAGAGGTTTGACAAAGGGAAATAGTGTCTTAATAAGTTACTGCAAGTTGACATATTTTATAATAGCTTATAAAAAAATTAGGATAACATACATAAATATCAGGCACTAAGCTTACTATTTATTGCACCCCATAATATTTACTTCAAACCAATTTTAGATTTAGACTATTTTATAATGCCTCTGGCAAAAGGGGAGTGAGACCCTGAAATAAGTCCTACCCTGGTTCAAATAAATCATTACACAGCATCATGCCTTAAAATAGGTGTTGATTTATTAGTGTGAAATGTTTTATAACTATTTTTAAAGAGAGGAGGCAGGATGCAAAGATATCTCCCCATAATCCAGATACCATCACAATATGCAACAATTAAAATATATTAGTAATTGGAGGTAAAAATGAAAGGGAAAGACTTATATACTAAGATAGTGCTGACCATCATAGCAGTCAGCTTGGTGCTTTTAGTGATACAAAACTTTTTCCAGGCAGATTCAGTGAGGGCACAAGCTAAATCATCAGACGAAGTTATCGATGTAAATATTGCAGGGGTTGGTGGCTACCGGGTGACAGGAGAAGGCATTTTAGATGTTAATGTTAAGAATGATCTGGATGTTTGGGTGCAAAATATTCCACTATATATGGAGAAGAAAGGAAGCGCAAATAATATAAAGTAGATATAATAAACGAAATATAATCATATAGATTTATCCCATACATTGATGTCTCATCAGCTTATTGTGCATCCAGGGACTTTATACAATTACATTGTGATTTGATAAGAAATAAATCATATCGCCACGGGGGAACGAGAGACAAAAATATCACGCTATAAGCCAAAGATTATTGCGTCTTGTAATACATATAGACGCCAGTTAGGCGGCATCATTGCGAGGGAGATTATTTATGAAACAGCAATCGATAGAATCCCAGAGGGGTGAAATTGAATTTAGAAAAAAGTTAGTTCAACAACAAGCTGAAGGAAAGCATGTTTTTAATGATGAGCTGGATGCAGAAAGTATTGAAAAAATACTTTATGAGAGAATAAACAAAACACTTGAGCAGATGATTTTGCTCAAGAAAAGTGGAGTCGTTTTATCTCCATATATAGAGATTGGTGCCGAAAGATGTCAGCGGTCATTGGTGATGGAAAATGACCTTGCTGCCGAAGGTGCGGCAATAGATATATCTTTTGATATGCTTAAGAGCTGCGATTATTACAAGGAAGTATTCAATAGAAATAAAGTCCCTCTGAGAATATGCTGTGACGCCAATGATTTGCCATTTATGAGCAATTCTATTCCTTTTGTGTTTTGCTACGAAACACTTCATCATTTTCCCGACCCTACCCCTATTATAGAAGAAATTCATAGGGTACTTTCACCTGGAGGTCATTTTTTCTTCGATGAAGAACCCTACAAGAAAG
>JAOUJR010000407.1 GCA_029883145.1 Nitrospirota bacterium | reverse complement strand
TTTGTTTAATGTTATAGGTTACCACAAAATAAAAGTTATTAAATAAAAAAAAATGGTAATTATATGTGTTTTAAAAACAATCCTTCCGCAAGACAACCTGCAGTAATATTTTGCATCTCTTTCTGCAGCATAAATACTGCATATTCTGCATAACGTACTGAAATTATAACTAAATTTAGTTGGCATATTCAATGCTGTTATGGTAATAGCATCTGTATTTGAAGGAGGAAATAATATGAGGGTGTTAGTCGCATATGATGGGACATTAGATTCAAAGACTGCCCTGAGATATGGGCTGGAGAAAATAAAACAAAATGGGGGTGATCTTTTTGTTCTTCATGTATTTAACAGTAACCTTTTTGTTGATTATGACGCAATTCCAGAAGCAAAAGAGATTGCACAAAGAGAATCATCCCGATATGTGAAAGAGGCAGAGATGATTATTAAAGAGGAAGGTAAAGGAGTGAAGGTAAATATAATCGAAGAAGAAGGCGACCCAGAAAAGGAGATAGTGAGTTATGCAGTGCAAGAAAATATTGATATAATTATTTCTCCGCCACGATATAAGTCAATTGTAAAAAAAGCTCCCTGCCGGGTCTCTATAATTCCTGGTACTATATTAATACCCCTTGATAATGAAGACAATTCAATTATGACGATTGATCAAATAGTAAAAGAGGCAAAAGCAATGAGTTCTAAAGTTGTACTTTTGGGTCTTGTCCCTATACACATTTATGGTAGGTGGGAGAAATCAGAAATAGATAAGATTACAGAGGAAATCACTTCAGTAGTTAAGAACCTTAAAAAGATACTCATTGAACAAGGGGTAGAAACAAAAGAGATTATTCGTTCGGGTTATCCTGATGAGGAAATATTAAAAGTTGCAAGTGAAAACCCTGTTTCAATGATTATATTCCTCACCAGAGGTCATAAACCTTCTGAATTAAATAAAGCGGTAACGATACTCCTTGATGAATCAGATAGATTGAAAATGCCAGTTTTATCCCTGTCAGAAAACAGTAAGGGTAATACAAAAAGTTTATAGTTAGTATAAAAATAATCTTGCGGTGGTCCTCTATAGAAGCATCTCTTACCTATTTAGTCATTTTGGGATATAATTAATAAGGATGAAAATAAGAGAGAAAATCTTTCTCGGTGTTGGCACATATATATTTCTTGCCTCAATAGTCGGATTATTTGCATACAGAGAACTACTCACGATTAAGACCAGATTACACCTCGTTGAGATAGCAGACGATATCACCCATAACATCGGTGAAGTGAGAAGATATGAAAAAAATTTCTTGCTCTATAGAGAGCAGGAGGACTTCCAAGAAGTTAAGAACTATCTTGGTACACTAAAACATAATATTGATAATATCAAAGCAGAAATAGTAAAGGCGATAGGTTTAGAAGACTACAATAATACAAAAAATGAGATAAGGGAGTATGAAGTTCTTTTTAATAAGGTAGTAGAAAACCTTCAGTCACAGGGAAAAATCTGGTATATGTTAGCAATTGCAGAAAGGAGAGTCGAGCAGGGAATAGATGGAGAAGCGCTTCAGATATTCTTAGAAGTGAGGAGGCTTGGGAGAAACCTTATTATATACAAAGATCAAAAAACTTATGATACCTTTGTAGAAAAGTTCGCCTTATTACATACAGGCAGTACTGAATTGAGGAAATATCGCACTATTGTGGACGACCTCTACAAGCTTTATCGTGAAGAAAAAAATTCTGCAAATAGTATGAGATCAAAGGCAAGGAAAATACAGTCATTTTCTGAAAAACTTTCCAAGAGAGAACGGGCTGAGATAGCAGCAACAATGAGCAGGTCTATGAACTTACTCCTGGTTGCCTTCCTAATAATCATGATTTTAGGTGCGATTGTGAATACAAAACTTGCCATGAGTATCGCCAACCCTATAAGAAAGCTCGAGAACATAACAAAAAAGATTGCAATAGGGGATTTTTCCGAAACCCTTGAAGTTAAAGGAAAAGATGAAATCTCCTCCCTCGAAATCTCATTTAATCAGATGGAAGAAAAGCTTAAACAAGCCCTGAGCTCTCTTGAGGATACAATAAAACAGTTAAGGGAGAAACAGATGCAGCTTGTAGAGGCAGAAAAACTCGCTTCTATAGGAATATTTGCTT